>NZ_JAIUKB010000131.1:0-15550 GCF_020176785.1 Saccharopolyspora sp. 6V
AGCCCGGAAGCCCGGAAGCCCGGAAGCCCGGAAGCCCGGAAGCCCGGAAGCCCGGAAGCCCGGAAGCCCGGAAGCCCGGTGACGTCGTGGCTGAGCGCGCGGACCGCTGGTCCACGGTCCCGGTCCGCCGCCGCGTGCTGGGCGTCGTCCGCACGCTGACCGCGCTGGACCGGTTGCAGGACGTCTTCGCCGTGCTCGCCGACGACTTCCGGGTGGAGGCGCGGTTCGCGGTCGCCGAGGGCTCGGAGTTCGGCGCGGACCTGCGCGGTTTCCTGGACGCGGCGGGGATGCGCTCGCTGCCGTGGGAGTCCGCGACGCGGGAGCACGTCGACCTGGCGGTGTCGCCGAGCAGCAACGGCGCCCTGCACGAGCTGGACGTCCCGGTGGTGACGCTGCCGCACGGCGCGGGCTACCACAAGCTGCGCCCGACGGATTCCGGTGTGGCGGCGGACATCTCCGGGCTGTCCGCCGAGCAGTTGCTCCACAGTGGACGCGTCGTGCCGTCGGTCCTGGCGCTGTCGCACCGGAACCAGCTGGAGCTGCTGCGCGAGTCGTGCCCGCCCGCGGCTGAACGCGCCGCGGTGGTGGGCGATCCGTGCTTCGCCCGGTTGCGCGCGAGCCTGCCGATGCGGGAGCGGTACCGCGCCGAGCTGGGCGTCGGCGACCGGCGGTTGGTGCTGGTGAGTTCCACGTGGGGACCGGGTTCGCTGTTCGCGCGCCACCCGGAGCTGGCGGCCGAGCTGACGACGGCGCACCCGGACGCGCAGGTGGCGCTCGTGCTGCACCCGAACGTCTGGGCGAGGCACAGCGCCTGGCAGCTGGGCCGGTGGACCCGCGCGGCCCGGCGGGCGGGTCTGCTGCTGGTGCCGCCGCACCGGGGTTGGCGGGCGGTGCTGGTCGCCGCGGACGTGGTGGTGGCGGACCACGGTTCGCTGGCGCTGTACGCGGCGGCGTTGGGAAAACCCCTGCTGCTAGCCGGTTTCGGCGCCGACGAGCTGGCCCCGGGTACGCCGATCGCGGAACTGGGCGCGCGGGCGCGGCACCTGTCGTCGGCGTCCGAGGTGGCGGCGGCGGAACCGGTCCCGGAGCACGAACTCCTGGCTGCGCGGGCGTTCCTGCCTCCGGTCGAGGCGGTGTCGCGGCTCCGCGCGGTGCTCTACGCCCAGCTGGGGCTGCCGGAACCCGCGTTCCCCGCGGTTCCCGAACCGGTGGACCCGTTCGTCCCGCTCCCGGACTAGTCCAGCAGCGCGCGCAGCCGGGCGGCGTCCGGGTGGCCCGCGGTCTCCAGCAGCTCCGCGGCTTCGGCCAGGGCCGCGCGTGCCGCGGCTTCGTTCCCGTCGTGCCGCGCGGATTCCGCGAGCAGTTCGAGCGGTTCGACGAGGTCGTGGCCACCGCCGCGGGCGCGGATGGCCGCCTCCGCGGCGCGGAGCTCCTCGACGGCCGCGGCGTGGCGGCCGAGGGCCTGGTGCGCGCGGGCGGCCACCACGCGGATGCGGTCCGGGGTGCGCCGGTCGTTCGGGAAGTCCCGGAGCCGGTGCCGCGCCGCGGCCAGCACCTCCAGCGCCGCGGCCGGTTCACCGCGCCCGACGAGCGCCCGCGCCAGCAGGTATTCCTGCAGCGCGGCGGCGCGGGGTTTGCCGAGTTCCAGGTTGATCTCCCTGGACCGCCCGAGGAGTTCCAGCGCCGCATCCCAGTCGCCGAGCGCGGTCCGCACCTTGCCGAGGAACTCCAGCGCGGAGGCGAGGACCCGCCGGTGCCCGGCCCGCTCGGCGAGCTCCCGCGCCCGCTCCCCGGATTCCAGCGCCGCGTCGAACTCGCGCAGCTCCAGCAGCAGCTGCGTGCGCAGGGTCCGCAGCCGCGATTCGGCGACCAGGTCACCGCACCGCTGCGCCGAGCCGATGCCCAGGTCCAGCGCGGGAACCACGTCCGCGTAGTGCTTGTGCTGCTGGTGCACCGTCCACAGCGGACCGTCGCAGAGCGAGATGACCGCGCGGTCCCAGCCCTGCTCGTGCGCGGCGGCCAGCACGTGCACGAGGTTCACCCGCTCCCGGTCCAGCCATTCCCGCGCGGTGCCGTCGGTGAACGGGTTCGGCCCGGTGAGCAGCGCGTCGTCCTGCCCGACCCGCAGCCGCTGCGGCTCCAGCACCGCGCGGTCCGCGTGGGCGCCGCGCACCCGGTACCAGTCCACGAGCCGCCGCAGCGCGCCGTCGTCCGCGGCGTGCAGCCGTTCGGCGTGCAGCCGGACCAGGTCGTGAAACCGGTATTCGTCCTGGTCGGTGCGCTCCAGCAGGTTCGCCTCGTGCAGTTCGGCGAGCAGGTCCTCGGCGTCGTCGGTGGAGAGCTCCGCGAGCGCCGCGACGGCGTCGGCGGCGAACGTCGGCCCCGGGACGTGCCCGAGCAGCCGGTGCAGCGCGCGCTGCTCGGTGGGGAGTTCGGCGAGGACCTCGTCGAAGTGCCGCAGCACCACCGGCACGCCGTCCTCGACGAACTTCTCCAGCCGCCCGTCGCCTTCCAGGTGGG
The DNA here is from genome assembly GCF_020176785.1 of Saccharopolyspora sp. 6V. Taxonomy (NCBI): domain Bacteria; kingdom Bacillati; phylum Actinomycetota; class Actinomycetes; order Pseudonocardiales; family Pseudonocardiaceae; genus Saccharopolyspora; species Saccharopolyspora sp. 6V. The sequence goes on from NZ_JAIUKB010000131.1 coordinate 2,521, forward strand.
CCACGATCCGCGCCAGCTTCCGCGTCGGCCACTTCGCCAGCCACCCCGCGGTGATCCGGATCGCGATCGGCAACCCGCCGCACAGCTCCACGATCCGCCGTGCCTGCTCCGGTTCCGCGTCCACCCGAGCGCCCGCGCCGGTGCGCAGCAACGCCACCCCCGGCTCGGCGTCGAGCCGCCGCAACCCGAGCGGCACCACGCCGTCCACGGCGAGCTCGGGCCGCTGCCGCCACGCGATGAGCACCAGCAGCCCGCCCGGCGAGGACGGCACCAGCGGCAGGAAGTCCCGCGGATTCGCGACGTCGTCCAGCACCAGGGCCACGTCGTGCTCCCTGGTGAAGCTGCGGAACAGCCCTTCGGCCGCGTCGGCGGAGGCGGGCACGTCGAGCCCGAACGCGTGCAGGCAGTGCGAGATCACGTCCAGCTTCGTGGCGTCCCGATCACGCAGGTCCAGGTAGATCCGGTGCCGGAACCGCAGCGGCGACTCGTGCATCCACTGCCGCACCAACGCCGTCTTGCCGGAGCCGCGCGGGCCGCTGACCAGCACGCAGGCCGGGTATTCCCCGCTGCGCGCCACCGCGGCGTCCAGCTCGGCGCGCTCGGCCTCCCGGTCCACGAAACCGGCCTGCCCCGGCTGCAGCTCCTCGGCGCGCAACGCCACCGGAACCCGCTGGTGGAAGTGCACCTGCCCGATCGACCCGGCCTGGACGAGCTGCTCGACATCGCCGCGGTTCTCGTTGCCCATCCCACTCCCCCGGACCGCACCGGCCCAGACCGCACCGGCAGCGCCGGTATCGCTTTCCAGTGACGATCTCCTCACCATACGCGACCGCCACGCCCCGCAGATCCCGTTCCGGCCCGGCCCTGCTGTCCCCCGCCGCACCTCGGCCGGTACCCTTCGACCGTCGACACGTCGACCACGCCCCCGTAGCTCAGGGGATAGAGCACGGCTCTCCTAAAGCCGGTGTCGCAGGTTCGAATCCTGCCGGGGGCGCTCTGATCAACTACCCGTTGACCTGCGCCGGAAGTCCACAGCGATGATCTTTCCGTCCGATGAGGACGGTTCCGGATGGAGCAGATATGGAGCAACTTCTTCCGTACCTGCTCCGGTAAGCGCTTCGGCGACCGCAGCCCACCGTCCCGGATGCGCCTCGGCGAGCTGCGCCACGGCGGCCCGGATCGCATCCTCAGACAGCCCAGTGGGCGCCGTGCTCGGGTCGAGAATCCCCCGCACTCGTCCCCACTGCGTTTCTGCGAGATGCGCGTAGCGCTGCGTCGTCTCGATCGAAGCGTGCCCGAGCAAGGCCGATACGGTCTCGATCCCCGCACCCTCCTGGATCAGCCAGGATGCGTAGGTGTGCCGCATGTCGTGAGGCGTCGCCCCCTCGATACCGGCAGCTACAACCGCCTGATCCCACAGTCGTCGTCGCACGTTTCCGTAGTTCAACGGTGTACCGGCCCGGCTAGGAAACAGGAGGGCGCCGCGACACCGTGTGCCGTCGCGATGCACTGCGCGACACGGGAGTGCCGGATGATCCTGCATCCACTTGTCAAGCTCGGCGGCCAGTTCAGCAGTAATGGGGATTCCTCGCCGCTTCTTTCCTTTCGGATATGGCTTAATCTCGCCGTTGTCTTTGTCGTAGACCTCCTGGACGATAATGCGCTGATGCCGAATGCTTACGCGCGCGCGATGGATTCCAGCAATTTCACCCCATCGCAATCCAGTCCCTACTCCGAACCGGATGATCATTTTCAGCAGATCGCCGCGCGAGCTCTCGATCAATCGGTCTACCTCTTCGCGCTCCATGAAGTATTCATCGTCAGCGCCAGGCTTTTCCAAGGCGACACCGACACAAGGCGATGCATCTATTCTTTGTGCAACCACAGCCCCTTTCATGCTTGAGGAAAAAACGTTAAAAATCTTCATCACAGTACGCGGAGCAAGCAGACGAGACTCCTTCTCGCCAGTCTCAGCGCGAACGCCTATCGTCTCTTTTTTGAGATCTTTTACCCACTCCAAGACCGCGTCTCGGTCGATATTCTCAAGTGGAACTCCTTCCCAATGGGGCATTAGGTATTGTCGTATCACCGACTCGTTGCGCTTGCGAGTGGACGGCTCAATTGCGCGTCCCGCCATCCATTCATCACACCACTTCCCCCAGTGGATTTTCCCCGCCCGCGCCCCGGTTGAGCCCGCTCGCCGAATACTTGCCTCTTTCGCAGCAGCGGCCCGCTTTGCTTCAGCTTGACTCGAATAGGTACCCGGCAGGTAGCGTTGCCCACCACGCCTGTCCCGATACGCGGCACGAAATCGCCCGCTCGGTAGTTTTTCGGACCATCCCATTTCGCAATGCTCCTCTTTTCGGTTGTGCAAAAAATGCGCCCGTCGATCAGTCGGGCGCAGATCTAGCGTGCCCGTCAGTCGTGCACGCCCCCGGGGCGCCCGATGCGGCTCGCCGCTTCGTTACCCGCGTCGACGAGCGCCCGGCCGATGCGGACTGCTTCGTCCGGGTCCATCTCGACTGGATCTTGGTTGTACGGCCCGGCGACGATGTAGCCGTCGCCGATGGCGATGCGGAGGTGATCACCGGTCCGCGAGAGCGGTCCGTCGATGATGACGCGTTCAGCGGAGAGTGATCTTTTTCCCGGCTCGCCGGGTCCATCCGTGTGCACTGTTCCTCCCAGTGGCGTAACTCTGGGTCCATTGTGCACAGCGCAAGCACACCGTCAGCCCTGCATTGATGAGCCAATCGGGTGATTTACGAACGTCTTTCGGGCTTGTTACGGGAAGACATTTCGCCTTGGTCACACTAAGTGATCATGTTGTGGAGTCAAGGGAAACGCCGAGTCGTCGCGCGACCTGTCGCGCGATCTCAGCGTCGGGCAGGTCGTCGGCCGCCGAGACCTCGGGGCGCGCCTGCGCTTCCTCGGCCGTGAGCTGCCCGCCCTCGACGAGGACAGCAAGCAGCGGCACCCCGAGCGTGTTCGCCAGGGTTCGCGCGTTATCGATGGCAGGCGCGGACTGGCCGGCCATGTAGCGGCTGATCACCGAAGGGCCTAGGCCGCTCTCGCGGGCTAGGTCCGCCTGAGTCCAGCCGCGCCGGTCGAGCTGCGAGGCGAGCCATCGACCGAAGGGTGGGGGATCTTGTGGCTCAACGCGGGGAGTCGTTGCCATGAGCGTGATCATACTTGCTTCCACGCAAGGGACAAGCTCGCCCGGCACCGGTGGATGAAACTCCCACTGTTGCATGAGTGCAACAGGTCCAATCGAGCGACGTTCCCCTGAACTGCTGATACATAGCGTTACCCAAAGGTGACTTGCAAGGCCGTCAACACCACCATTAGCGTTCCATCCGTGGGAGATATTCCCACCTACGGAAGGAACGGCCTCGATGCCCCGAACTCTCGCGCTCCGTTACGCCGAGCTGCACGACCGTCAGCGCGCGGCCCGTCTCTCGGATCACGCACTCGCCGCCCGCATGGGCGTGTCCCCATCGACGGTGTCCCGCGTGCTCAGCGGTCGCACCGCGCCCGGCCCGGCCGTGATCGCCGGGCTGATCGATGTGTTCGGCCCGCGTGCCCTGGCCGACCTGGTCGCGGTCGTCGACTGCGACCGGTCCCGGCCCCGCCATCAGGCCGCCGCATGACCGCGCCCGCCTGGCTCACCGCCGTTCAGGCCGCCGAGCACGCAGCCCGCCACGTCGTCACCGTCCGCCGCGCCCTGGAGTCCGGCGAGCTTCACGGGCACCAAGCCCGCCGCGGCGGGCCGTGGCGCCTCCGCCCGGCCGCTGTCGACGCCTGGATCACCGGCACCGACGGCCGCCACGCCTGCGGTTGCTCCGCGGTGTCCCCACTTCGGCGCCGCATCGCATGACCGCAACGAAAAACCCCCGCCGCCACGAGGGCGACGGGGGCACACAGACCGACAGCCTCCCACCACGGAGACCGCCAGTGACTACAACGTACCCGCTTCCCCCGTCGCCTCTGCTCGCCGACCCGGACGTGATCACCGAGGAGACCGACGAACCGCCGTTCGGGCAATGCACCTGGTGCCAGATCGAGAACACGCCGTGCGTGCTGGTCGTCGAGTGGCTGCCCCGCCCCGACGTCATGTCCGACGGCTGGTCCGCGTCCTGCCTGGCCTGCGTCGAGTCACCGCTCAGGTGGGCGCTCGACGACGCCCTAACCGGTTCCACCGTCCGCGCCACCCTCCACACCGGGAGCCCCACCCCATGACCCGCACTCGATCCGCCGCCGAGTACGTCGGCACCTTCCCAACCGGCTCGGACGCCTGGCACGACGTTCGCCGGAACGGGCTCGGCGGGTCGGAGATCGCCGCCGTCCTCGGCCTGTCCCCGTACGAGTCCCGGTTCAGCCTGTGGCACCGCAAGCGCGGCGAAGCCGCACCGCAGCCGGACAACGACGAGATGCGCGCCGGGCGCTACCTCGAACCGGCGGTGGTCGCGATGTTCACCGACCGGCACCCGGAGTACCGCGTTCGCCGCGCCGGAACCTTCCGCAGCCGGGCGCGCACCTGGCAGATCGCCAACCCGGACCGGATCATCACCGGCCCGGACGGCCGCGAAGTCCTGGAGATCAAGACCGCCCGCAGCTCGGACGGGTGGGGCGAGCCCGGCACCGACGAGATCCCGGTCTACTACCGCGCCCAGGTGCTCTGGTACCTCGACGTGCTCGGCCTGTCGTGTGCTCGCGTCGCCGTGCTGATCGGCGGGGTGGACTACCGCGAGTACGTCGTGACCTGGAACGCCGATGAGGTCGAGATCCTGCGGCAGGCGGGCGCGGAGTTCATGCGCACCGTCGAGCAGGGTGAGCGCCCGTCGATCGACGAGCACGGCGAGACCTACCAGGTGATCCGCGAGTGGCACCCGGACATCGACGACCGCGAGGTCGAGATCACCGCGGAGCAGGCCGCCGACTACCGAGCCGCCGTCGCCGCCCACAAGGCCGCCGAAGACGCCAAGCGCAAGGCCGCCGCGCAGCTCGCGGACGTCATGGGCACCGCCCGCCGCGCGAAGTGCGGCACCGAGTCGATCGCCATCCGCAAGGCCGCACGCAAGGGCGCGCTCCCGAGCGTCACCGCTTCCCCCGTTAAGACCCCGAGCCGAATCGAGGCCGCAGCATGACCGCACAGACCATCGGGACCGCCGTCGCTCGCCAGGACGACAAGCCGACCCCGTCGAAGCTGATCGGCAACAACCGCGCCGAACTCGCTCAGGTGATGCCCTCGCACATGCGGGCCGACACGTGGGTGCGCATCGCGCAGGGCACCGTCCGCCGTGACCCGAAGCTGTTGGAAGCGGCGAACGCCTCCCCCGCCTCGCTCATGGTCGCGCTGATGGAGTCCGCCCGGCTCGGCCTGGAACCGGGGACTGAGCAGTTCTACCTGACCCCGCGCCGGGTCAAGGGACGCCCGGAAGTCCTCGGCATCGTCGGCTATCAAGGCCTGATCGAGCTGATGTACCGGTCCGGTGCGGTCGCGTCGGTCGTGGTCGAAGTGGTCCGCGACAAGGACGCCTTCAGGTGGGCGCCGGGCCGCATGACGAAGCCCGAGCACGACGCCGATTGGTTCGGTGGCGTCGAGACCCGCGGAGCGTTGAAAGGCGTCTACGCGTACGCGGAGATGACCAACGGCTCTACGTCCAAGGTGGTCGTGCTCGGCCGCGATCACGTCGCGAAGGCCAAGGAATCCGCCCAGGGCGCGGATTCGGCCTACTCGCCGTGGAAGACGAACGAAGAGGCCATGTGGTTGAAGACGGCCGCGCGCCGCCTGTCGAAGTGGGTTCCCACTTCGACCGAGGATCGACGCATCGTGCAGGGCACCGCCGAACGCGCCGACCGGCCCAGCCTCACCGCCGCCGATGTCGAGCCGGACCCGCTCGACATCACCGGCGCGGTCGAAGTCGACGACGACGCGATCGACGGCGAGGTCGTCGAGGACGGGGGCCAGCAGTGAACAGCGCCCTGCGCACCATCGACAGCGTCCCGGTCATCACCGATGAGCCCACGCTCGCGCCGATGCGGGACAAGGCCGGGAAGCCGATCTTCTGGCAACAGACTCGGACGCTGTGCCTTGCCGACGGCCGCACCGTCTACGGCTGCGCGCATTGCGAGTACACCAGCGAAAACGTGCTGAGCATTCGGCCGCACCTCAACGTGCACAAGGCTCGCCCCACGACACCGACGGGGGATGACGACCCGGTCGCCGCCCTGGTGGCCCGGCTCGCCGAGTACGACCGGGTGGCCGCCGAACGGGACGAGTGGAAGCGCCGGGCGAAGGCAGCCGAGCGCGACCTTCGAGCGATCCGGAAGGCCATCGGCGGGGTGCAGTCATGACCGCCGCACAGCTCGCGCTCGGCTTCGCCGACCGGCACCAGGGGCAGACCGCCGCGCTCGCGGCGGCCACCGCCGGACACCGCGACTACCGCGCCCGGTGTGAGGACGCGCTCGCCGAACTGGTCGCCCGCCGCGCCCCGTTCACCGCCGAAGACGTCCGCCGGTTGGCAGGCGAAGAAGACGGCGCCGGGTGCAACGTCCTGCCGAGCGTGATCGGCGTCGCCGCGCACCCGGCCGCGCCGGACCGCATCGCGATCGTGGCCACCGCGAACCAGTACCGCAGCGCCCGCCGAACCCGACGCGCGAGCCGCAACCGGGTGTGGATCGCGCGCAGCGCGGCGGAGGTCGAGCCGTGATCACCACCGAGCGATGCAGCCACGGCCCGAAGGTCCGCTACCCGACGCGCGACGAAGCCGAAACCGCCCTTCTCGACTGCCGCATCGGGGCCGCCTTGCGCGGCAACCAGCGGCGCCGCGAGGCGCGGACGTACCGCTGCCACAACTGCCGCGGCTGGCACCTGTCCAGCTCCACCTACTGATCCCCACGCGGGGCGCGTCCACACCGGACGCGCCCCGCCCGTCCGACAGGACCCCCATGCACAACCCGACAACGCCGACGATGCAGCGGTACGCGGCATCGCTGGCCACCATCGCCGCCCGCCTGGTCGGCGCCGTCCACGACGACGGACCCGACGAACGCGACCGCGTACTCACCGATGCCCGCGCGCTGCCTGCGCCTCCCGGTGTCGACCCGGCCGCCGCGCTCGCCGTGACCCTGGCCGCGATGGTCGACCCGACCCGCACCGCGGGCGAACTACTCGCCTGGTGCGCCGCGCTCGACGGCGGCGCCGCCGACCTGCACCCCGCACCGGTTCCGCTCGCCCGGCCCGCCCTGGTTGAGCACTGCCTCGCCGGGCGACTCCCCATCCACGCGCTCGCCGAGCACGAAGCCCGCCGGGTGATCCGAATCGAAGTCGACCGGGGCCGCACCGACGCCGAGATCGCCGACCGGCACCACGCCGCAGACCCGACCCGGCTCCGCCACTGGTTGACCGTCGCGCGTCGCGCCGCGGCTGTGGAGGCCGCCGCGTGAGCTGGTTCTACGTGGACGACCGCTTGCACGACCACCCGAAGGCACGCAAGGCCGGTACCGCCGCGCTCGGGTTATGGGCGCTGTGCGGTGCCTGGTGCGCCGACTACCTCACCGACGGGTGGGTGCCCGCCGAGGTCGCCCGCCGCTACGGCACCGCCCGACAGGCCGAGAAGTTGTGCGCCGCAGGGCTGTGGACGGCCGTCGAGCGTGACGGGGAGAAGGGTTACCAGTTCCACGAGTGGAGCGCCTACCAGAAGACCCGCGCGCAGGTCGAAACCGAGCGCGAGCGCACCCGCGAGCGGGTCGCCAAGCACCGCGCGAAGGCGGCCGGCCGGAGCGGTTCCGGCACGGTTTCGGGCGAAAAGCGGAGCGAAACCGAACACGAATCGCAAGCGAATCGCCTCGAAAAAAATCCGCGATCAGAGAAAGAACAGCAGGTCAACGAACCATGTAACGGCGTTAGTACGCCTGCCCCTCCCCTCCCCACCCCTGTACTTCCTAAAGGAAGTACAGCAGCAGCGCGCGGGCACGGGCGCACGCGAGGCACAACGACGCTCGCCGAGCTGTCCGCGTCGGCGGTGACGCCGACCGCCCGCGCCGTCGTCGACGCCTGGCGGCTCGACCACACCGACGCCACCCGGTACCGGCCGCAGGTGATCCGGGCACTGTCCAAAGTGGCCGACGGGCTGCTTCGCGACGGGGCCGAGCCCACGCTCATCCGGGCCGCCCTCGACCAGTGGGACGCCCGCGCCGACGTCCACAGCCCGAACGCCCTCACGTGGCTCTACGACGACGCGGTGAAGCGCTCCCGCGCCACCACCACCGGCGCACCGGCCACCCGCGCCGACAAGGTCGCCGGATGGCTCGACTTCGACGAGTCGACCCCCGCCCCGCGTTCGGCGCGCGGCGACAAGGTCGCCGGATGGCTCGATCCCGACCTCGGCCAGCAGCCCCCGACCCTCACCGCGCTACCCGGAGGTGCCGCGTGAACCGCCACGACGTGCAAACGATCCTCGGCGCCGCCGCCGCCATCGACCCGACCATCCCCGCCCCCTCCGCCGTCGTGCTCGACATGTGGGTCGCGATGCTCGACGACATCCCCGCCGACCACGGACGCGCCGCCGTCCGGGACTACTACCGCAGCCCCACCTACCGGGAGACCCGGCGCACCATCACCCCGGCCGACGTCGTCGGCCACTACCGCGACCCCCGCAAGGCCGCCGCCGAACGCCGCCATCACGAAGCGCTCGCCGAACAGCGCGCCGCCATCGCCGCCGCCCCGGCACCCGTCGTGTCCCTCGCCGAACGGTACGCCCGGCTGCATGCCGAGCGCACCGGTGAAGACCCAGACGTCGCCGAGGCCGACGCCGCCGCACGCCGCGTCCACCTCGCCGTCCCGTGCCCGCACTGCAAGGCCCGCCCGTGGGTGCGCTGCACCGGCTACAACGGCCACCCCATGACCCGCCACCCCTCACACCCGAGCCGCATCGAAGCAGCCCAGAGCGTTTCTCACGCCTGAATATTCCCACCCGCGGGACGGAATTGTTTGCGTGCAAGCAATGCGCTAGGCTCGGCCGCACACAGACCGACCACCACCACCTGAACAACTGGAGATCGAATGCACCGGCAGAACATCGGCGCCGCCGTGCGCCACCTCGACAGCGACCAGCCCCTCACCGGCGCCCACCGCGGCGCCCTATCCGAACTGCTGCTCACCCTCGACCGGGCACGGCACACCGGCACCATCCCCGTATCGGTCGCGCTCACCCTCGACCGCGTCGTGCCCGTCCTCGCCGAACCGCCGGCCACCACGCCGGCCATCCCCGCCGCGACCGACCTCACCGACGACGAACGCGACGCCCGCCGCGGCCTCGGCGAGCGAGTGCGCACCGCGGCACCGAACATCCGCACCGCCGTCCCCGGACAGCTCGGCAGCTCCCTCGCCGTCGCACTCCCCATCATCGGCAACCTGGTCGCCGACCACCCCGGCCCGCTCGGGCTGCTGCCCTACCACCTCGGCCGCATCGCGCACGAACTCGAACAGCAGCCCGCGGAGGTGACCAAGTGACGCTGCACCCCGCTGTCGAGCCCGTCGTGATCCCCCTGCACGGAACCCCATGCGCCATCTGCACCCGGCCCGCCCACGGCGTCACCGCCACCGGCCGAGTCATTCACGAAGTCCGCACCGCGCCGTGCATCGGCCTGCCCCCGCTGGTGGTGACCCGATGACCACCATCGCCCGCGACATCACCGACCACTGGCGCGACGACGTCGCCATCGAGCGCGCGCTCACCGGCCGGGACGTCGGACGACCGCTCACCATCGCCGAACGCCGCGCCCTGTTCGTCGCCATGCACCGCCGCGGCGACCCCGGCGCACAAATCGCCGCGGCGCTCGGGCTCAACGGGCCGACCTACCGGCAATGGAAGAACGAACTCGCGCCATAGGCACCCCGCGGGGCTTCGGCCCCGCACCAGCGCGCATAGCTCAACAGGCAGAGCCCCCGCTCGCGAGGGAAGGTTCCGGGTTCAAATCCCGGTGCGCGCACGCCCACACATCGCCGCCACGCCGCCGACCGGACGCGACCGGCTCCGCGCGCACACGAGAGGAACCCACCGATGACCGACACCCCCGTCACCGTTCTGCATCGCGAGCCCCACGGCCTGACGTTCCACCAGACCGCGCCCCTCCGCCGCGCCGGGTACGTCACCATCGAGCAGATCGCCGACCTCGTCGAAGCGCACTACGAGAACCCCGACGAATCCGCGCTCGCCGAGATCACCGGCATGGGCACCGCCCGCGTCGCAGCCGTGTGCGACGCGATCGACCGATGGACCGCTACCGGCCGGACCAGCGAGTGACCGCCGCCCGCCCGCGCTCCCGCTGCTCCGCACGAGCGGCGGGCTCCCGCTTCGAACGTTCGATCGCCGACTACCTCTCCGAGCACGTCGACGACCGGATCGACCGGCGGGTCAAGACCGGCGCCGCCGATCGCGGCGACCTCGGCGGCATCCGCCTGTCCCCCGCGCTTCGTGGCGGCCGGGTCGTCGCCGAGCTGAAGAACACCGCCCGCCCGCAGCTCGCCGGATGGGCCGCCGAAGCCGAGATCGAGCGTGGCAACGACGACGCCGTCGCCGCCCTGATCGTCCACAAGAGACACGGGGTGAGTGACCCCGGCCAGCAGTGGGTGACCTGCACCGTCGCCGACCTGGTCGCGCTGCTCACCGGGCAACGCCCCGCGACCACGGAGGACCACGCACGATGACCGATCACGCCGTGCCCTGCACCATCCGCGGATGCCGCAACCCTGCGGACCTGTCGCCCTGGTGCTGCTCGGCCTGCGCCGAAACCATGCGCCGCCAGCTGCGGGAGATCGAGGACTACGCGGCCGTTCTCACCGCCGAGCCCGGACGCGGCGGCACCGGCGGAACTCGCCGAGCATCCGGCTTCGGGTCGCGCCCGCCCGCCCGGCTCGACGTCATCGCCGCGATGGACCCCCGCACGGTCTCCCACGCCCTCGGCGACGACGACACCGACGGCGACGTGCGCTCCATCCTCGGCGGACTCGATCAGCTCGCCCGCTGGGTCGTCGAAGAGACCGGCGACGTCCGCGCCACCCACCGGCCCACCGTCACCACCGAAACCCGCTACCTGCGCGGTCGCATCGCATGGTGCGCCGGACGGCAGTGGATCGACGAACTCGCCGACGACCTCCACGAGCTGCACGCCACCGCCCGGCGCCTCGCAGGCGACGCACCGCCGCGGCCGCTCGCGCCCTGCCCCGACTGCGCCGGGCCGCTGTGGCCGGTCGGCGACACCGACACCATCGCCGTCCGGTGCGGCGACTGCGGCGCCACCTACGACGGGCTCGCCCTGCTCAACCTCGGACAGCAGCTCGACACCACGAAGGGGGCCGCATGACCGCGAAGCTCCGCATCATGGCCGACGACCCAGCCGAGCTCGACGCCATCCAAGCCGCCATCGCTGCGAGCGGGCTCGAAGTCGCGGGCAGAGACCGCGACTACCCGAACAGGTCCGGCTTCGGCGTCCGCCGCTACCTCGAAGTGCACGTGCCGGACCGCATCCGCGCGACGGCGACTCGTACCGACCGGAGCAAGATCGGACGAAACACGCCGGCGCTCGAAGGCCGGAAGAGGGGGACGCAGTGAGCCGCCCGCCGATCGTCCGCTTCGCCGACGGCCGCGCCCTGGTGGACCGCGCCAGCCTCGCCCGGCTCACCGGCCGCTCGGTGAACACCATCCGCGGCACCTGCCCCGTCGCCGACCGCGACCGGACGGGCCGACCGCTCTACGACGCCCAGCAGTGCGCGGTGATCCTGGCCACGAAACCCCAGCGCAAGCAACATCCGAAGTTGACACCGGCGGCCGCCGCCGCTTAGATCACCTTTCAGCGGGCACCGCTGTGCCCAGAACCCCCGAGCCGAACCGGCCGGGGGTTTCTTGCGTCCGAGGCAGGCACGAGGCCGCACGCGCACACCACACACCGAACCGACGTGGCGACGGACCTTTGCCTGCCACCTGCGCAATCCCGACCGCAGCTGTCGCGTGAAAACGTAAACGCGGTAGCCTCGTCCGCAAGTCAAGTGATGAATTTCGATCTTGACGACCCGACGGAACGGCAGCCGGACCGCACGCAATGAGGTGGGCCCCTCAGTGCGCCGTCCGACCGCCGCCCCGTCCTTGGAGTGCGGTGCTGGTCAGTACGGCAACGTCGTGCTGGCCAGCGCCAGCCCGTGAACCAGGCTCGCGATCACGTAGACCACGATCCGCACCGTCTTGTGCCACTCATCGCAGCAACAACCATGCTGGAACACGTGCGTTCACCCCCTTCCCGTACTCGGTCCGGGCAGGTGATCGGAAGCGTAGCGCTTGATCGAACAGCAGTGATCAGCACCCCCTTTCACCTGCAATGATGCCTCCATTTGTTGACAGCTCGTCGCCATCAATTGACGACCCGTTGCCATTTGTTGACGGCGGACCATCGTCTTCAGCTCTACACCCTGCGGCATCCTCCGTTGACCATCTGCTAGCGCAACCTGTGATGCACCGGCGCTTCGAACCACGGAGTGATCCGCGGGAGGTGTTCCGATGGCCGCCCGCCCGATCACCGACGCCGAGCGCGACCGCGTGCGCGCTCTGCACCGCAAGGCAGCGACGCGGAACGCCATCGCGAAGGACCTCGGCCGCTCCCCGTCGACCGTGTCGAAGATCGCCGCCGATCTCGGTCTGAGCTTCGACCGGTCCCGGACCGCCGCCGCCACCGAAGCCAAGACCCGCGACAACCGCGCCCGTCGGGCCGACATCGTCGCCCGCCTCTACGGCCGCGCTGAACACGTCCTCGATCGGCTCGACTCGCCGGAGTACCGGTTCACGGCGACCACCGTGCAGGGCATCGAAACCGCGAACCTCGACCACGTGCCCGCTCAGGACGAACGGCACCTCTCCGGGGGGGGGGGGGGGGGGCGGGGGCGGGGGGCCCCCCCGGGGCCCGGGGGGGGGGGGGGGGGGCGCCGCCCGCCCCCCCCCCCGGGGGGAACTGGTTGGATTACATAACCAAACCCCCC
>NZ_JAIUKB010000132.1:0-23478 GCF_020176785.1 Saccharopolyspora sp. 6V
CCAGCTCCCCCACCCCCCCCCCCCCCCCCCGCCCCCCGGGCCCCCCCCCCCACCCCCCCCCCCCCGCGCGGGCGGGGGGGGGCCCCCCCCCGCCCCCCGCGCGCGTCGAGAAGATCGACGAAGGCGGCCAGGCCGAAGCCGCACGCTCCATGCTCGGATCGCTCGCCGAAGCCCTCGGCATCAAGACTGAACGCTGAGTACCGTTCAGCGCAGTACAGTCGCTTGAGTGGACTTTGACCCCGCTTTCGGTGCCGACTACAGAGTCATACGTTCTTTCGCCGAGCGATGGGCACTTGGTGCGCTCCGCCAGGCTGAGCGCTTTCGGGAAGCGCTGAAGACCGCTACCTCTGCGGACCGGGCCTACGAACTCGGAGAGGCCGAGGGGTGGATTGCTGCCGACGTCGCGGAGCTCGTCGATGCCGCGTGGGTTGAACAACATCTACTCACCGTCGCAACCCACCAGTTCGAGACGTGGACGCAGAAGATGCTGGACGCGCGCGGTGATGACGAGACGCGTGGCAACCAACTGATTCGCGATCTACGAAATGTTCTCGAACATCTCGACGAGGCAACGATCGAGGACGAACATGCGGTACCAAATCCGAGTGTGCGGGGAAAACAGTCCCTCAAACTACTCCCTGGCGGCCGTCTCCCGCTCGGTATGACGCTCGGCGAGGACGAGGTGATGGTTTGCGATCTCGTTCGTCTAGAAGAGATCGAGGCCGCCTGCAAGGACCTTACCGCCGAGGTATTCGAAGAGGTCAACGCTCACGCTATTGACTTGATGATCGAGAACGCGATCGAAGAACAACGCGGGCTTTGAGCTCAGGCGAGGTGACGTAGTGTCCGCCTCGCTTCCACTGTCTACTGTCCAGGTCACGTCATTACGCGAGTCCTCGGCGCGCGTGAACATCTGGCATGGCGCGATCCGTTCCGGCAAGACCATCGCAAGCCTTCTCCGCTGGCTGATCTACGTGTCGGACGCACCTCACGGCGGGCAGCTGGTCGTCATCGGCCGCACCCGCGAGTCGATCGCCCGCAACGTCTTCGGCCCGCTGGCCGACCCGACGCTGTTCGGGCCGCTGGCCGACCAGGTGCACTACACCAGCGGCGCCCCCACCGCGAGCATCCTCGGCCGCACGGTGCACGTCATCGGCGCCTCGGACTCGAAGGCGGAGAAAGTTCTCCGCGGCCTCACCTGCTCCGGCGCGTACGTCGACGAGGTCACCGTCATCGCCGAGGATCTGTTCGTGCAGCTGCTCGGCCGCATGTCCGTCACCGGCGCGCGGCTGTTCGGCACCACAAACCCGGATTCGCCCGCGCACTGGTTGAGGCGGAAGTACCTCGACCGGCTCGGCGACCTGCCGGACTGGCGTTCGTTCGCGTTCCAACTCGACGACAACCCCGCCCTGTCCGACGAGTACAAGGCCAGCATCAAGGCCGAGTTCACCGGGCTCTGGCACCGGCGGTTCGTCCTCGGCGAGTGGGTCGCCGCCGAAGGCGCCATCTACGACATGTGGGACCCCGCCGAACACGTCATCCCGTGGGCCGAGCTGCCCGACATGACGCGGGTTCTCGCGGTCGGCATCGACTACGGGACAACGGCAGCTACGGCCGCGCTCATGCTCGGCGAAGGCACGGATCGGCGCCTGTACCTGTTCGACGAGTGGCGCTACGACCCCGCCCACCAGCAGGCCCGGTTGACCGATGCCCAGCTGTCCGCGCACCTGCGCGCGTGGCTCGACGCCGAGCACCACCCCAGGCAGCAGGGGCTACGACCGCAGTTCATCGCGGCCGACCCCGCCGCCGCTTCCTTCCGCGTGCAGCTCCACCAGGACCACGTGGTCACGCAGGCAGCCGACAACGACGTCGCCTACGGCATCCGGGGGATCGCCTCTCTGCTCGGCGCCGGTCGACTCCGAGTGTCCGACCGCTGCACCGGATGGATCACCGAAGCCCCCGGTTACAGCTGGGACGACGACGCCACGGCCAAGGGCGAGGACAAGCCGGTCAAGGTCGCGGACCACAGCTTGGACGCCGGGCGCTACGCCATCGCCACCACCGAATCCTTGTGGCGGCAGACCATCAACGTCTGAAACCTGCTCGCCGTTACCGCGGGCGCTGTCTACACGTAGACAACGTTCGCTGTCTACATGTAACCGACGCAGCAGCACCGGTGCATTCACCGTCAGGAGGTGACCACGTGACCGCCTGGCCGCCCGTCCCGTTCGACCGCGCGCACTCCCGCATGGCCGAGTGGTCCGCCTGGTACACCGGCGACCCCGATCAGCTCGCCACCACCTACAGCCGCGACGTCCCGCGCGCCCGTCCGTCGCAGTACCGCGGCGGCCTGGTCGGCGCCGCAGCCCGGTTCTTCTGGGGACGACCGCAGAACCCGGTGCAGCGCCCGGCGCGGCTTCACGTGCCGCTAGCCGCGGACATCGCGACCGCTTCGGCGGATCTGCTGTTCGCCGAGCCGCCGCGGGTCACCGTCGAGGACGCCGCCGCTCAGGACCGGCTCGACGCGATCCTGAACCACCCCACCGTGCATTCCGGGCTGCTGGAAGCCGCCGAGGTTTCGGCCGCGCTCGGCGGCTGCTACCTGCGCACCGTGTGGGACCAGGACGTTGCACCGCACCCGATGATCGACACCGTGCACGCCGACGCCGCCGTGCCCGAATGGCGCTGGTCCCAGCTCGACGCCGTCACCTTCTGGTCGACCGTCGAGGACAACGGGTCGCAGGTCCTCCGCCACCTTGAGCGCCACGAACGCGGGCGCATCCTCCACAGCCTCTACGCGGGCACCACCGACGACCTCGGCCGCCCCGTGCCGCTCACCGAGCACCCCGCGACCGCATGGGCCGCCGACCTGGTCGACGCCGACGGCAGCATCCCGACCGGCACGCACCGGCTCACGGCGGCCTACGTCCCCAACGTCCGCCCTTCCCGCGCCTGGCGCTCGGTGCGCGAGCTCGCGCCCCTTGGCCGCTCCGACTTCGACGGCGTCGAACCGCTGCTCGACGCGCTCGACGAGACCTATTCGTCGTGGATGCGAGACGTCCGGCTCGCGAAGGCAAGGTTGATCGTCCCGACCGGGTACCTCACCCCGAACGGACCCGGTCAGGGAGCGTCGTTCGATGAAGACCAAGAGGTGTTCACCGAGGTGAACGCACTCAGCAAGGGCACCGGCGGAACCGAGATCACCCCTGCACAGTTCGCGATCCGGGTCACCGAGCACCAGCAGACCGCCGACGAACTGGTGCGCGCCGTGCTGCGCTCCGCCGGGCTCTCCCCCAGCACCTTCGGCGACAACGACGGCGACGTCAGCATCACCGCGACCGAAGTCAACGCCCGCGAACGCTCATCCGAGCGCACCCGCATGAAAAAGGCCCTGCACTGGTCCGCCGGGTTGAGCGCGATCACCGCCGCGCTGCTCGACGTCGATCGGCTGCTCGGCAACGGACCGGGACTCGATCCGAACGAACGGCCGGCCATCGAATTCGCACCGCGCGCGCAGCCCGACCCGCAGACCCTCGCCGCCACCGTCGAAACCCTGCACCGCGCCGAATCCGCCTCGCTCGACGTCCGGGTGCGCATGGTCCACCCCGACTGGGACGACACCGAAGTCGCCGCCGAGGTCCAGCGCATCCGCGAGGAATCCGGCGCCGTCGAGCCGGACCCGGCCGCAATCCTGCGCGAAGCCGCTGGATCGTCGTCTCGTCCGTCGTTCAGCACGTAAAAGATGATCGTTCATTGCTCGCCGCGTGACCGCCATCGCAGTGCAGCAGCTAAGGCGAGCACGGCCGCATCCCCGCCACGCTCATAGGCTCGCTCGAACGCGGCCAGCTCCTTTTCCGAGGACCGCAGCTTGAGCCAGGCGCAAAGCACCCATGCGGCCGAGGTGAACGCAGAGGACAACGCCAAGAAGGCCACCAACACCACCTGTTCATGTCGATCCGCCCGCGATCGAACACGCGGCTAAGTGAAATGTGGTGGCCCGCAGCAGGCACGCCGATTCGATCCGGAAGCGTCTGCGTTCATCCGGCGGCGCTGGTTGGTGTTGGCGCAGCTCGGAGGCTAGCAGCCGTCCCGTTGCACGTCAGGGGGTGGCGCGTTGCCCGTCAGCCCCGAGTACGTCGATCGCATCGCCGCGACCGTCGCCGAGCTGTACCGGCACGCTGAATCCCAGCTCGCCGCGCTCATGGCGCAGCACCTCGCGGGGGGCCTCGACGGCGAGATGCAGTCGCCGGAGTGGGCCGCCCGCAAGCTCGCCGCGGTGCGTTCGTTGCGCGCGTCCGCGTCGGCGATCCTCGCCGCCTTGCAGGCCGACAGCGGACCCGCGATCCGGCAGGCCGCCGCCGACGCGTTCCGGGCAGGCTGGTCCTCCGCGCTGGCCGAGCTGCCCGAGCAGTGGTTCCCGCGGTCCGAACTCGGCGAGCAGACGCAAGCCGCCGCCGAGTCGGTGCCCGGTTTCGCGGCGATGGAAGCACTCGCGACCGCGGTACACACCGATGTCGGCACCCGCAGCGCGAACGTTCTTCGCGACGTCACCGACGGGTTCCGCGAAGTCGTCGCCGCCGCTTCCGCAGGAACGCTGACCGGTGCGCAGACCCGCCGCCAGGCCGCACAGAGCGCTTTCCGGCGCCTGGTCGACCGCGGCCTGACGTCCTTCGTGGACCGATCGGGCCGCCGGTGGAAGTTGTCGAGTTACGTCGAGGTGGCGACCCGCACCGTTGCGCAGCGCGCCGCGGTGCAGGGGCAAACTGACCGGCTCGGCGCGCTCGGCGTGCACATGGTCTACGCCAGCAACGCCCCGCAGGAATGCGCCCTGTGCCGACCGTACGAAGGCCGGGTGCTGCGCACCGACGACGGGCCGACCGGCGAAGTGCAGGTCGCCCACCAGCTCACCGACAAGCCGGTGACCGTCCACATCGTCGCCACGCTCACCGAAGCCCGCGTTCTCGGTTTCCAGCACCCGAACTGTCGGCACTCCGTTTCCGCCTACCTGCCCGGCGTCACCCGGCTGCCCGAGCGGCCCACCGCCGACCGCGACGGTGACCAGGCTCGACAGCGGCAGCGGGAGATCGAGCGGCAGATCCGTAAGCACAAGGTGCGCCAGGTCGCCGCTCTCGGCGACGTCGAACGCAAGATGGCCGGCCGGAAGGTTCGGCAGTGGCAGGCCGTAATGCGGCAGCACCTCGACGACAACCCCGAGCTGAAGCGCCTGCGGTACCGCGAGCAGATCGGCGCTGGCAACCAGCCCGGCGACTCGACCACCGCGACCGGTCATGTCGGGCCACTCGTTCAGCCCACGCTCGACGGCGCCACCACGACGCCCGAACCGCCGCACGTCCGTGGCGACGGAAACCGGGCCGACGGCGCGGTGCCGGTCGATGAGCACCAGCTCGACCTACTCGACCGCCAACGCGACGCCGAACCGCAGCCTCCACCAGAGCCCGAGCCCGAACCGGGAGAGTCTGATCTCGCCCGGCTGCTCGACGCCGACGACTCGCTGACCGGTGACGACCTGTTCGTCGCCTCGTTCAACTACACCGGCGCACAGCTCGACGAAGCCGTCGCCGCCTTGGCCCGGTTCGACCAACTCGCCGCAGAAGGCGAGAAAGCGCCGAAGTTCGCCGCGTTCGTCAAGCGCCTGTCCACGCACCCGGACCCGGTCAAGTTCGTTCGCCGTCGCCTCGGCCAGCAGGCCGCCCCCGCAGCCCGCGCCGCCACGCTGCGCGCGCTCTGGGTCGAGCTCTCCGTCCGCAGCTCGCCCGGCTGGACCTTGCCCGGTTCCACCCCGGAGCCGCCGCCGCTGCCGGGGATGAAGGCCGGATTGCGGTTCGACAGCAACGGCCCCGCCGTAGAATGGGCGATGGAAAACATGCCGCTACCTGCGGATTTGCGCCCATCGGAAAGGCAGGCGATCACCACCTACACCGGGTCGGCGTACAGGTCGATCAACGAAGCGCTGCGCGGATACAAGCCCGCCGAGAATGCCGAATGGCACGACCGGATCGTCGGGCGGCTCGATGCCGCCTTCGCCAAGGCCGAGATCGGCGAGTCGATCCTGACGTTCCGGGGCTCGGGGCCGTCGATCCTGGCCAACCTCGGCGCGAACCTGAACGACCCGGCCTCGATCGATGGACTCGTCGGCACCGTGCACCGCGACGCCGGGTACCTGTCCACCTCGATCGGGAATCGGGCCGCGTTCGGCGGCCAAATGGTGTTCGCGTTCCGGCTCCCGGTCGGCACCCGCGCCATGAACGTGATGCCGATCAGCAAGTTCGGCACCAACGAACGCGAGATCCTGCTCAACCGCGGCACGAACTACGTCATCCACGCCGCCTACCAGCGCGGGCACACCTGGTACATCGAATGCGAGATCGTGCCCGACGGCTGGACCCCGCCGCCCGGCTGGAAACCCGACCCGTACGGCGACGTCGACAAGGGGTACCGATGACCACACCACCACCCCCGCCGCCCGGTAGCCGGTGGGACGACGACGGCATGGCACCCCGCCAAGTCGGAGCGCTCACCACCTACCCGACCACGCCCGCCGGACCAGCCACCGCCGCACCGGTCGTGCTGGCCGGCCGCGTGCTCGGCTGGATCTGGACCGACCACGACCAGTGCGCCGGATGGCGCCCGGCCGAACCTTCGACCGAGGTTCCCGCCGCGCTGATCTCCCGGATGCACGGCGCCGCCGTCGCCCGCCTCGCCGAGTTCTACGCCCGCGGCGTTCCCGCCGCCGACGTCCTCGACCCCGATCGCTGGGCGCCCTACACCCTCGGCGAACCCGGCCCTGTGCCACCGCGGTAGCCGGTAACGACCTCGGCGGCCCTTCGATCTCCTGAGTGCCACGCGCTTTGCGTGGCACGGCAGAAGGGCCACCACGTGAACTCGACGAACGACACCCCGCGGCGCACCACAACCTGGAATCAGGTGAAGGTCGGCGACACCGAAATCAGTCAACCGCCGGGCAACCACACACGGAAGATCGTCCAGGTCGAGCCCTCACTCACCCACGTGCTCGTGACCTTTGAGGGAGACACCAAAGCAACCTGGATGCAGCCGGACGGACCGGCGACGATCGTGGACGCCCGATAGCTCCACAGCAGCACCCAACAGCGACCCCCGACACCTGGTGTGCCGGGGGTCGCTGCTGTTCCGCCCCGGCCCGGCGACGGGCTATCCCCACCCCGCGCCCAGGAGGCCACCCCATGCCCGCATCCTTGCCCGTCCACCCCGTGACCGGACTCCGCGCCCTCGGCCACACCCGCCGCGGCCCGATCTGGCCGGTGCTCGGCGGCGACGGCACCGGCGACGGCAACACCAGCGACGCGCCCGCCGCGGACGCCGGCCAGCAGTCGCAGCCCACCGGCGACACCGGACAGGCCGGGCAGCAGCCGACCGACGGGCAGCACCAGGGCGACGCCGACGACCTCGCCGCGCTCGATCCCGCGACGCTCGCCGCGATGGTCCGCGACCTGCGCAAGGAGAACGGCAGCGCGCGGACGAACGCGAAGCAGCAGGCCGCCGAGCAGGCGAAGCAAGACGTCGCGCAGCAGATCGGCCGTGCCCTTGGGCTGGTCGCCGACGACCAGAAGGCCGACCCGCAGGCACTCGCCGACCAGCTCACCGCCGAGCGCGACGCGCAGGCCACCGCAGCGAAGGCCGCTGCCGTCGAGTTGGCGATCTGGAAGGCCGCCGACACCCACGGCGCGAACGCGCAGGCGCTCACCGACTCGCGGTCGTTCCTCGCCGCGCTCGACCAGCTCGACCCCGCCGCCGACGACTACGGCACGAAGGTCGGTGAGGCGGTCAAGAAGGCCGCCACCGACCACCCGCACTACCGCGCAGCAGGCCAGGCGCCCGCGCGCAGCAGCGGCCAGCACACCGGCAGGACCGGCGACCAGGCCAAACCCCGCAACCTCACCGACGCCGTGGCCCGCCACTACGGGCGCGGCTGACCCGCAAGGAGTAGCCCACGATGGCACCGGTCACGCTCGCACAGGCGAAGCTCAACACGACCGACGACCTCGACCTGATGGTCATCGACGAGTTCCGCAAGTCCTCGTTCCTGCTGGACTCCCTCACCTTCGACGACTGCGTCAACCCCGCCGGGGGCGGCGCCACCCTGACCTACACCTACACCCGGCTCGCCACCGAGCGCGCCGCCGCGTTCCGCCCGTTCAACACCGAGTACGCCGAGGGCGCCGCGACCCGCGCGCGGGTGTCGGTCGACCTCGCCCCGCTTGGCGGCGCGTTCTCCGTTGACCGGGTGCTCGGCAACCTCGGCCCCGCCTCGTCGAACGAGGTCGCGTTCCAGATGGGCCAGGTCATCAAGTCCACCCGCGCCTACTTCGCCGACCAGGTCATCAACGGCGCCACCACCGGCAGCGGGGAAACCGCGACCGGGTTCGACGGGCTGTCGGTCGCACTGACCGGATCGGCCACCGAGTACACCGAGGCCGCGGACTGGTCCGCGCTGCCCTCGGATGCCGAGGCCCGGCAGATCATCGCGAACATGTGGGAATGGCTCGCCCTCATGGACGAGCAGCCCGGCGCGATCCTCGGCAACCGGCTCACCATCGCCCGGTTGAAGGGTGCCGCGCTCGCCGCCGGATTCCACGAGCGCCGCCGCGATGAGTTCGGGCAGGCCATCGACACCTTCGCCGGAATCCCCCTTGTCGACCTCGGCGCGAAGGCCGGATCGAACGACCCGGTGATCGCCGTCGACTCCGAGGGCAAGTCGGACCTGTACGCGGTGCGGTTCGGGCTCGACGGGTTCCACGCGGTCGGGATCAACGGCGCCCCCGTGGTACGGCAGTGGATGCCGGACTTCACCACCTCCGGCGCCGTCAAGCGCGGAGAGGTCGAACTCGGCCCGGTCGCCGTCGCGCTGAAGGCGACCAAGGCCGCCGCCGTCTGGCGCGGCATCCAGGTGCAGCCGGTCCCTTCTCCCTGACGGTGACGCCCGCAGCGGCCGACGCGCGCACGTCGAGCGCGTCGGCCCCGCGTCGCCGCACCACCCGCAAGACGACGACCTAACCGGAGGTGCCCGCGTGCGCGTCTACGCCACCCCCGAAGACCTGACCGCCTACGCGGGCACCGCCCCCGCAGACGCCGTGCGGCTGCTCGCCCGTGCGTCCGAGGACGTCGACCACCTGCTGATCCTCGCCCGATACACAGTGGACAGCGAGGGATACCCCACCGACCCGGCCGTGCGCGACGCGCTCAAACGCGCCACCTGCGCGGTCGTGCAGTGGTGGGACGAAACCGGCGACACCACCGGCGCCGCCAGCGTCCACGGCTCCGTGCAGATCGGCACGCTTCGCTTGCAGGGCAGCGGCGCAGCGCCCGACGACGCCAGCCGCAGCCCGGCCGCGGTCCGCATCCTCGCCACCGCCGGACTCCTCGGCCACGCCCCCATCACCACCGGGGGCACCTGGTGCTGATCCCCGCCCGACTACTCCCCCACCGCGTGACCGTTGAGCCCTACCTCGGAAGCGGCGCCTACGGCGACGTGTTCGGCGACCCGGTCGACCACCGCGCCTACGTCGAAGACAGCCGCCGCCTGGTCCGCGACGACACCGGGGCCGAAGTCGTCTCCGAAACCACGGTGCGCACCCGGCCCGACGTCTCGGCGCCGCCCGGATCACGCATCACCGTGTGGCCGACCACCGCGCGCGAACGCGTCGCCCGCGTCATCACCAACAGCCTCTACGACCACCCCGCGGCGCCCTCGCACTGCGAGTTCGCCCTGACCTGACCGGAGGTGCCGGATGGCGCTCACCGTTCGTTCCTCGTGGCACGGCGAGCGGGTCACCGGCCGCGCCCGCACCGGTGCCGCCCGCGGCCTGCGGCTCGCCGCGGAACACGTCCTCGGCGCCTCCCGGCAGCGCGCACCACTGGAAGAGGGCACCCTCGAACGCTCCGGTGTCGCGAGCGTGGACGAGATCGGCCTGACCGCCGCCGTCTCCTACGACACCCCGTATGCCGCCCGCCAGCACGAAGAACTCACCTGGCGCCACGACCCCGGCCGCACCGCGAAGTACCTCGAACACCCCATGATCGAGGAACGCGACACGGTCGGCGACATCGTCGCCGCCGAGATCCGCCGGGCCACGACGTGACCGGCTGGACGTCGGATCTCGCGCACGGGCTCGCCCTGGTGCTCGCCGCCTGCGGCGTCGGCACCTACCGGCCCACCGGCCTCTACCAGCCCGGCGAAACCGGAATCGTCATCGCCACCGTGCGGCCGTCGCCGCCGCGCGTCGTCGCGCTCACCCCGTACCCGCTCACCAGCAGCCCGGACGCCGACGAAGTGATCGGCCTACAGGTCCGAGTCCGGGCAGCGGGCGGCGATCCGCGGGAAGCGTACGGGCTCGACGACGCCGTACGCGACGCCCTCGACGGCGCGACCGGACTCGACCTCGATCGCGTGCACCTGCACCGGATCGAACGCACCGGCGGCGGGCCGATCGGGCTCGACGACAACGGCCGTGCCGAGTGCGTCGGCACCTACCAGCTCACCGCACACCACCCGACGCGGTATCGCGCTTGATCCTGTCCCGAAGTTGATCGCGTGCCGCTACGGTCAAGCACATGAAGTCACCCTCTCCTGGCGTTCCGATCTGGGTACCAATTGCCGTTGCAATTCTAGGCATCATCGGAATTATCGCCGGTCAACTTATCAACACATGGCGCGAGGAACGGCGATGGAGGCGCGAAGAAGAACGCGAAGAAGTCCGACACCTGCGCGAGAAAGAAAAAGAAAAATTGCAGCGCGAGCACGACAATGTCCTCGATTGGCGCGGCCGGAGAATCGAAGCATACGCCGATGCACTTGACCATATCGACGATATCCGGGGCGCCCTTGGCGATGTGGTTAGGGCGGCCATAGATTACCGACCGACGACCGAGGACGCGGCAGCACTGCTGCGTTACACACAGATCCACGCAGAGAGGATCAGCCGGCTCCGTGCCGTAGACAGCGCCTCTAAAGGCATGTCATCCCTCCGACTACTCGCGACAGAGCCCGTCCAGCGGAAGCTAGACGCTTGCATGATCGCGCTCAGCAAAGCAACCAATACTGCAATCAAAAATTTCGAAGCAGACGCCGAGTCGACCCAGTTCAACGTTGAGACCATCGATTTCGAAGATAAAATCGACGCTCTCCGAGAGTCTATTCGGACAGAACTCGGAATCGCGGGAACCGTCGACGATCTTAGGCACGATATTGGTCAGGAACCAGAAAGGTAGGACCGCGGCATGGCACTACGATCGATGCTCGCGAAGGACTGGACGCTCGAAGTCCAAGACCCCGCCGCGAGCGACCCGGACGCGTGGATCACCGTCCGCGGGCTGACCAGCTTCGAGGAGAGCTCGGACGACAACACCGAGGACGACGGCGATTTCGACTCCGGCGGTTGGGGCTCGTCCGTGGTCACTCAGCGCACGTGGTCGATTGAGGCCGAGGGCAAGCGCAAGCGGGACGACGCCGCGACCGAGTACACGCCGGACCCCGGACAGGAAGTGATCCGGAAGGCGTCCCGGCTGGTCGGTTTCGACGCGGCGATCACCGTGCGCTGGTACCGGCGCGACGGTTCGCCGGATGCCTACCAGGGCACCGCGACCGTGTCGGACTACACCAAGGGCGGCGAGGTCACCGACCTGGAACCGTTCTCGTTCACCCTGAATGGCCAGGGCGAGCCGGTCGAGATCGCCAACCCCGGCACCACTCCGCCCGTGGATGGTGGTGCGTGATGGCGCTGCGCGACCTCTCCGAACTCCTCGACCCGGCCTTGACCCTGCCGATTGGCGGGAAGCTCTACCGGGTGACGCCGGTCAGCGCCGAAACCGGGCTCCGGCTGCAACGCCTGCATGACTACATCCTCGGCGTCACCGCGGCGGCCGAAGCAGAGCAGGACACGCCCGCCCCGGACGCCGAGCTGCTGGACGACGCCGCCGAGCTCGACCTCATGCGGTCGAGCCTCGGCGCCGCGTACGACGAGATGATCGCCGACGGTGTCCCGTACGCGCACCTGCGCGTGGCCGGGATGACCGCGTTCGTGGACATTGTCCAGGGCCGGGAGGCCGCCGAACGGCACTGGTCCACGGGTGGCCGCCCCCCGGCTCCCGCGGGGAATCGGGCGACCCGGCGGGCGGCCCGATCGACCCCGCGACCGGACTCCGCGAGTGGTACGACACCACCCCGCAAGGCACCGGCGGCGAAGGCGGCGGGCACTCGTGGCGCGACGTCCTCGACCACTGGCCGCTGATCGAAGCCGACCTCGCCGAGGTCTACGGGGTCGACGTCGAAGCGCCCGGTCTGCTGGCCGGCCGCACCTGGCGATGGCTCCGCACCCGCATCGTCGGCCTGTTGTCGTGTGAGTCCCGGCTCGCCCGCGCACTCGCACCCCCTGACACCCACGCCGAGAAGGCCGCCCGCCGGACTTCCCGGCCCTGACCGAACAGGGGGTGCGGGATGGCGCTCACGGTGGGCGAGCTGGTCGGATACCTCTCGATCAACACGACCAAGTGGGACCGGGCGATGGCGCGAGCCCGCGCCCAGCTCGCCACCCTCGGCAAGCAGTCGCTCAAGGGCGCCGAGCAGGTCGGGAAGATCACCAGTGCGGCCACTACGGCCGCGAGCGCGCTCGGCCTGGTCGGCATCACCGGTTCAGCTGCGGTCGGCGCGCTGGCCCTGGTGCCCGGCGTCGCCATCGCGGGCGGCGTCGCGCTCGGCACCCTCACCACCGCCATGTCTGGTTTCGGGACCGCGGTCACCGAGACCGACCCGGAAGCCGCCGCCGAAGCGCTCGCCGAACTCGCACCCGCCGCCGCAGCGACGGCGACCGCGGTGCGGGGTCTGCGCCCGGAGTGGGACGCGCTCGGCGACGCCGTCCAAGAGGCGATGTTCGCCGGAGTTTCCGACGAGGTGCGCGAGCTCGGAGGGACGTACCTGCCGATCCTGCAATCCGGCATGGTCGCTACCGCCGGTGGGTTCAACCGGGCCGCCCTGGATGTCGCCGCCTTCCTCCGCGAGTCCGGGTCGGTCGCCGACGTCACGACGATCATGGACTCGTCGGCCGCCGCAACCGGCAACCTCGCCGCCGTCACCCGGCCGCTGATCCAGATCTTCACCGACCTCGGCGCCGTCGGCGGCCCGCTGTTCGCCGAACTCACCAGCGGTGCCGGGCTCGCGGCGCAGCGCGTCGCCGACATGCTCAGCGCCGCCCGCGAATCGGGAGCGCTCGAAGAGTTCATGCGCGCCTCCCTCGACGTGCTCGGACAGCTGTGGACGGTCGCCCGCAACGTCGGAACCGTCCTCGGCAGCATCTTCGCCGCCGCCGCGCCGAGTGGCGCCGGGTTCCTCGCGCAGCTGGTCGCGATCACTGACCAGATGGCCGCGTGGGCTCAGTCCGCGCAGGGACAAGAGCAGATCGCCGCGGTGTTCTCGCTGCTGGCGCAGGTATCTGGGCACCTCGCCGGAATCCTGCCGCTGGTGGTGTCCGTACTCGGCACCGTCGCATCCGCGTTCGCCGCGCTCCCGGCCCCGGCTCAGTCCACCGTGGCCGCGCTGCTGGCATGGATCACCGTCGTCGGGCTGGTGTCGTCCCGGCTCGGCCCGCTCATCGCCGCGCTGACCACCCTCGGCGGAAAGTTCCTCACCGCGGCCACCACGCAGGGCACCGCGACGAACCGCATGTTGGCCTCGATGGGCCGCTTCGCCGCCGCGGTCGGCGCGTGGATCGCGACCGCCGTCCGCATGGCCGTCACCACCGGCGCGCAGTTCGCCGCGATGGCCGCACGGGCGACCGCCTCCACCGTGGCGATGGTCGCTCGGGTCGGCGCGCAGTGGGCGATCATGGCCGCCGGAGCCATCGCCCGCGCCGCCGTCATGGCCGCATCCTGGGTGATCGCAATGGGGCCGGTCGGATGGGTCATCGCCGCCGTCGTCGCCCTGGCCGCGTTGATCATTGCGAAACTGGGACCGGATCAAGGCGGTGACGGTCGCGGTGTTCACCGCGATCGGCTCGTTCATCTCCGACAAGGTGAATGCGATCGTGGCATGGGTCCGCGACTTCGCGACCCGCTTCGTACAGCTGCACGTGGACGCGTTCAACCGGGCGCGGGCCGCCGTGTCGTCCGGAGTGAGCGCGGTGGTCGGGTTCGTCCGGGCGTTGCCGGGCCGCATCCTCGGCGCGCTGTCAGGGCTCGGCTCGCTGCTGGTCACCTCCGGCCGGGCGCTGCTCCAGGGCTTGTGGCGGGGGATCTCCGGGGCGGTCGGCTGGATCAAGGGCAAGATCTCCGGCGTCCTGTCGAGCATCAGGAACCTGTTCCCCTTCTCGCCCGCCAAGGAAGGACCGTTCTCCGGCTCCGGCTACACCGATCACAGCGGCCGGGCGCTCATTACCGACTTCGCCCGCGCCATCGCCGCCGACGGCGCCGGTGCAGTGAGCGCGGCCGAGCGCGTCGCCGGACAGGTCCGCTCCGCGCTCTCGCCCGGCACGCTCGGCGCGACCATCGCCGCACCGCCGCGCGTCGCCTACGCTTCCGCGCCCGCCGCGGACGCCTTCGACGGAACCAGCGGCGGAATGGCCGGCCATCGTCCGATCGGTGTCGCCGAGCTTCGCGACGCGCTCGCCGGAATGACGCTCACCCTCGACGAATCCGGCGGCCGAGTCCTCGCCCGCGTCGTCAACCGCCGCAACGCCGCCGACCGCAGGAGGTGACGCCGTGCCCCTGTACCTCGGCCCGCTCGGCAGGATGCGGCAGCTGCGCGCACCGCGGCCCGACGTCGAGATCGACCACCCCCGACAGGGCGGCACACACGTCGCCCTGTCCGGGGCACGCACCGTCGACTACCTCGGCAGCCGCGGCGAGTACGAATTCAGCTGGACGTGGTTGGACGACGCCGAACGGGACTACCTCGAAGCCCTTCGGGACCGGCACGTACGGGGGCCGCTGCGGTTCGTGCTGCCCGGCTGGCGGACCAACAGGCTCAGCCGCCAGGCGGCGAGCGTCGGCTACGGCGGGCGGGACCTGCACGGGGTCACCCCCACCGCGGGCACCACCGCACCGGCCGACGCCTGGCCCGACGACGCGCCACCCGCGGGGGATGCGCTCGCCTGGTCCGGATGGGCACCGGGCTCGGCGCTGCGACTCGACCGCGACCACCCCGCCCCCGTGCTGCCCGGCGAAGTCGTGACGGCGTCGGTCTACGTGCAGGCCACGCACGCGATCACCGTGCGGATCACCGCCGACCTGCGCACCGCCACCGGCTACACCGCCGCCATCAACGGCACCGCGACCACCCTCGAACCGCACGCCTGGTCGCGGCTTGCCGTCACCGTCCCGACGACCGCCGGGGTCCTTGGCTGCTCGCCCGCGATCGTCCCGACCGCCACCCCGAACCCGAACGCGGTCGTCACCGTCGCCGCCGCCCAGGTCGAACCGGGCGCCGCGCCGTCTGCCTGGTCGCTCGGGGGCGGCGCCCCGGTCGTCGCCGTCGACACGATGCCGATCACCGCGGCACGCCGCGGCTTCAGCCACCCCACCCTGACCCTGTTGGAGCTCTGAGTGCAGACGCACGGCGGCGCCGCCGCCGATACAGCCATCCTCGCCCGCGAGCGCTACCTCACGGCCCGGCTGCTAGTCGACTGGGGCCGCGACGGCACCTACTCGCACCCGCTGGCCGACCTGTCCCACTACGCCCGGCCGATCACCCTCGACCGCGCGCTGAAGGGCAGCGTTCCCGAAGAGCTGACGCTGATCGAGGGGTCCGCAGCCGCCGAGCTGACCGCGACGCTCACCGGTGACGTCAACGGTCTGTCGCTGGTCGAAGTGTTCGCCCCCTACAACCGGAACAGCCCGCTGTACGGGCTCGACGTGCTCGGCGCCGAAGTCCGGTACTCCATCGACGCACACACCGCGACCGGCACGGTGAACTACCCGCAGTTCGTCGGAGTCCTGCGGTCGCTGGCGCCGGACCGCGGTACCGGCACCGTGGAGCTCGAAGCGCTCGACCGCGTCGAGATGCTGCGCCGCCCCGTGCAGTTCCCGGTCTGGGCCACGTCGCAGTACTGGACCGAACGCGGGTACATCCGCGCCCAGCTCGCCGACTCACAGGCCGTCATCGACCACTGCCTACGCCAGTGCGACACCAGCCCGACGCCGTGGCGGCCGATCTACTTCGACGAGCTCGGCGTGGGGCCGGATGGGCTCGACGGATGTCACTTCTGGCTCGGCGGCACAGGCGCGCACTTCCCGACGGTCGGACACATGGACAACGCCACCGCGCAGACCTTCCCGAACACCGACGGCGGCGGCCCTGAGATGTACGCGACCGGCGGCGACCAGCATCCAGCGCTCTCCGATGGTGAGCCACGGCCGTTGTGCCTGGCTGGGATCGGAAACAGCACCGGGCCGACGCTGCGGTACTGGGCTCGCGACCGGGATCTGATCGCTCCCGGCGGCGCGCACTTCCTCGGCGCGACCCTGATCACCACGGGCAGCAGCTACCACCTCACGGCAGACACGACCGTCCTATCGGTACGGATCGGATCGCAGCGCGAGATCACCCTCCGAGTCCGCGCCGGTCGGGTGTACTCCACGCTCGTGCACCACGGCGTGGGGCAGACCTGGACCAGCACCGAACTCGACATCCCTGCCGATTCACGAAGCAGGGTCACCGCAATCTGGGACCACAGCCCCCAGACCGGCACCCGCGTTGCCATCGCCCTCGGCGACACCGTGCCCACGTTCGTCACCGTGGCCGGCCCCTACGACGGAACCACCCTCTCCGACGACCTCAAGGGCTTGATCACCGTCAACCACCGGCTCACGGTGCAGGACATCGGCTATACCACCCGCAACGTCTACGGCATCCGATGGGACCCCACACAACTCCACCGCCCCGCCCGCTTCGCCGCCGCGCTCGACCCCGGCCGGAACCGCCTCACCTACCTTCCGGACAAGTCCGGCTCGGACGCATGGGACGTGATCAGCGAAGTCGCTGCCGCCGAATTCGGCTCGGTGCACTGGGACGAACGCGGGGTGTTCCGGTTCTGGAACTACGACACCATTCTCAGCAAGCAGGCCGCAGCGGTGCGGACAATCACGACCGATAACGCGGCCTCCCTCGGCCTGCGGCACTCCCTCGACTCGGTGCGCAACATCTGGTCGGTCACCACCACGAAGCGCGTCGCCCAGTACGGGATCACCTACAGCAGTCAGAGCGTCGACGAGTTCTACCTGCCGCCGCTGACCCGCAAGACGTGGCGGGTCTTCGTCGGGAGCGTGCAGAGCCCGGACCCGTTCGCGATTCCGAAGCACACCTCGTGGCAGTCGGGATTTCCACAGTGGACGGATGATGCCGTGTCCGGGTACTGCGTGCAGTACCTCGTCAACGGCGCCTGGGCTGAGAACGAATTCCGGACCGAGTCCGACAGCAACCGCCCACGATGCTGGATCGACGGAAACGGCTACCTCGTGATCACCGCGCGCAACGGGTGGCCCGAGCCGATGCGCTACGCCCGCAACAGCGGCGATACCGGCGCCCCTGCCCTGCACATCCCCGGAACCGTCGTCGCCGAAGCCGACCCGCTGGTGATCTCCACCCGCTACCAGGACTCGATCGACACCTACGGCGGCCGGAACATCCCGCTATCCGGCGACTGGTACCAGGACGGCTACCAGTCGAGCACCATGCTCGCCGCGCTCGCCGAGCGCACCACGAAACCCATCCCGGTCACCGAGACCATCACGATTCCCGGTGATCCACGGTTGCAGCTCGGCGACGCCGTCGACATCCGCGACCCGAACGGGCTCGGCGCACGACTGCGCGCCCAGATCTTCGGTATCCGCCGCACCTTCGACGACGGCCTCACCGACACGCTCACCGTCGAAATCCTCGACCCGCCCGGCGCCGCCCAGTGGGACGGCACCGACACCACCGACCGGTGGGACTACGGCACCTGGAGCTGACCCGTGACCATCCCCCACGTCCCCGCTGGTGGCGACCTCGAATCCGCCGCGCAGAACGCGCTGATCGACCAGGCCAACGCCTCGGCGCAGCTCGCCGCGCAGCTCGCCGACACCAACATCGCGATCCAAGAGGCGATCGGCGCGCACGAGAACCGGCTCGACGAGCTCGAAACCGCACCCGCGCCCAGCATCGGCGACGTCACCGGCCTGTCTGCCGCGCTCGCAGGGAAGGCCGCGGCCGAGCACACCCATGACGTCGCCGACGTGGACGGGCTCGCCGGGCAGCTCGCCGCGAAGGCCACCACTTCGGCCACGGACGCGCTCGCGCTGCGCCTCGACGCCGTCGAGCAGGCCGAGCCGCCCGCGCTCGGCGACCTGGCCAACGTCACCACCACCGACGCCGTCGCCGGGCAGGTTCTCAAGTACACCGGCACGACGTGGGCACCGGGGACGGACAACACCGGGGGCGGCGGCGAAGGCGGGGCAACCACGCTCGACGAACTCGCCGACGTCTCGACGACCGGCGCCGCCGACGGCCGCGCGCTGGTGTACTCCGGCGGCACCTGGTCGCCCGCCGCGCCGGTGCCCGCCGAGCACACCCACGCGATCACCGCGGTGACCGGGCTCCGTTCCGAGCTGGACGCGCTCGCGGCCCGGGTGGACACGCACGCGACCGACACCGAGCTCTACGGCGACGTCATCAGCTCACACCGCCGCACCGATTGCGTGTGGGGCGAGTCCGTCAGCAACGGCTTCATGACGGCCGTCGCCACCCGATCGCCGAAAACGTTCACCGCGTCGCAGCTGCGGTTGTGCGTCACCAGCGCCGCCAGCGGCAGCGGCACCTTCGACGTCAAGGTCTACACCGGGTCGAGCCTTGCGAACCTGGCCGAGCGCTCGTTCCGCTTCGGCTCTGAGCACCTGACCACCACGGGCGTGAAGCGGGTCAGCATCGACTCGACC
Source organism: Saccharopolyspora sp. 6V (assembly GCF_020176785.1). Lineage (NCBI taxonomy): Bacteria > Bacillati > Actinomycetota > Actinomycetes > Pseudonocardiales > Pseudonocardiaceae > Saccharopolyspora > Saccharopolyspora sp. 6V. The sequence continues at coordinate 18,961 of NZ_JAIUKB010000132.1, forward strand.
GCGATCACCGCCGGTCAGTACGTCGCCGTCTGCATGATCGTCACCGGCTTCACCGCTGCGCCGCGGCTGTCCTCGACGCCAACCGGAACCGGGGCTCAGCTGCTCATCGGCGAACAGCCGTACTCGGTGTACCAGGCCAACCAAACGTTCCCGCCGCCGACGACGCTCAACACCACCGCGACCGCCTGGACCCGCGCGAACCAGCTGTTCTGGTTCGCGCTGGCCTGACGGCCCGACACCCGAGGGGGCGATCGTGGACGTTGCCGGGGTGCTCGCCGCGGTCGCCCCACAGGCGGGTATCGGCGGGCTTCTGCTGGCGCTGCTGGTCTACGTGATGCGCCACGCCAGCAGCGACCGCACCGACTACCGGGCCGCCCTCGCCGACGCCGAGGCGCGCCACGCCGCCGAGCTCGCTCGCGTCAACGCCGCCCACGACTCGGAGTTGGCCGAGCTCCGCGACCGGCTCGACGCGCAGGAAAAGCGCACTGACGAACTCGCTCAGTTACTCGACGACGAACGCCGCCGCCGGTGGCACGCCGAGGACGCCGCCGCCGCGGCGAGACGGGAGGCCGACACGTGATGAGCTGGTCCCGCGCCCGCGCCCTGGTGCTCGCCGCCGTCGTCGCATGGGTCGTCGTGCTCACCTGGCAACTCGCCGACCGGCAGCAGACCGCCACCGAGCAGACCGGGCGCGCGAACGCCGCCGAGCGCACCGCGGCCGACCTCGCCGACGAGATCGCCCGCGTGTGCCGGACCGGCGGGCCGCCCGCGGCCGCGCTCGGCCCTGCCTGCCGCGACGCCGAGCAAGTGCAACGGCGCACCCCGCCGACCCCCGACGACGGCCGCGGTATCGCCTCGACGTCCATCACGAACGGCCGGTTGATCGTGGCCTACGACGACGGGCAACGCCGCGACGTCGGCCAAGTCGTCGGCCCCACCGGCAGCAGTGGACCGGCGGGCCGCGGCATCACCGGAACCGCACTCGACGGCGGGCGCCTGGTCGCCGCCTACACCGACGGCACCACCACCGATCTCGGCCGCATCGCCCCCCGCGACGGGGTGGCCGGCCGCAGCATCGCGTCCGTGGCCGCCGACGACGGGCGGCTGATCGTCACCTACTCCGATGGCACGTCCGAAGACGCCGGACCGCTTCCACCCGGCCCGCCCGGCGCGGACGGCACCAATGGTGTCGACGGCCGCGACGGTGCCCCGCCCGCCGGGTGGACTTCGACCCGCGCCGACGGCTCCACCGAGCAGTGCGCCCGCGCCCCATCGCCCGACACCGCACCGACCTACCGGTGCACCGTCACCGGCACCACCACCCCACCGACGACCACCGCCGAGCCGTCCAGCACGGCGCCCCCCACCGACCCGCCGAGGTGATCCCCGCTGCTCTACGGCATCGACATTTCCCACCACCAAGGAACATTCGACCTCGCCCGCACTCATGCCGAAGGGTTCGAGTACGCGTTCCTCAAGGCCACCGAGGGCAGTTCCTTCGTTGACAGCCGGTTCGCCGCGAACCTCGCGAACGCGCGCGCCGCCGGGCTGCTGGTCGCCGCCTACCACTACCAGCGCGGCGACTCGACCGCCGCCGCGCAGGCCGCCCACATCATGCGCACCGTGCCCGCCGACGTGCCGATCGTGCTCGACGTCGAGGCCAACGGCGGCGACGCGAACCTGACCCGCGACATCGTCCGCCGCCTGGTCGCCGCCGGATGGCGTTCGCCACTGCTGTACCTGCCCCGCTGGTACTGGCAGCAGATCGGCAGTCCGTCCCTCGCCGGACTCCCTCCGCTCTGGTACTCGCGGTACGCCAACAACCAGGGCGGCGCCGCGAGCGACATCTACGAGCGCAACGCCGACTGGTTCGCCCAGCACTGGGCCGGATACGGCGGCCTCGGTGTCGCGGTCTTGCAGTTCACCAGTTCCGCCACCGTCGCCGGGCACACGCCCGTGGACGCCAACGCCTACCAGGGCAGCCGCGAACAGCTCGCCGCGCTGCTCGGCACCAACCCCACCCCCAACCCGGAGGACGACTTGACTCCTGAACAGGCGCAGAAGCTCAACGAGATCCACCACGAACTGTTCGGCCCCCGCGGGCCGCAGGGCCAGATCGTCGGGTGGGGCACGAAGGCGGGCAACCACACCGCCATCGGGATGCTCGTGCAGATCGTCAACGCCTTGATCGGTCCCGCCGCCTCCCGCGTTCCTGGCTCGACCGTGCAGGTCACCGCGGTGGACGCGATTCGCAACGTGGACGGCATCACCTACCAGCTCCCGGCCCTGATCGCCGCGGCCGGCCACACCGACCCGGCCGAAGTCGCCGCCGCGCTGCGCCCAATCGTCGCCGATGTCGTCGGCCCGGTCGTCGGCGATGTCGTGCGCGCCGCGCTCGGCGCCGACAATGACGCGACCGCAGCGGCCATCGTGGACGGCATTGCCGACCGGCTCGCCGCCACCGGGGCCGCCGCGTGAACGATCAGTTGCGCGCCTGGCTGCGCACCACCGTCCCCGCCGCCTGGTCCGCGATGGTCGCCTGGCTCATCACCGCCGGTGCCCCGCAGTGGGTGACCGACCCGCTCGGCGACGCCGGGCCGACCCTCGTCGTGCCCCTGGTCCTCGGCGCCGTCTACGCCGCCCTGCGCGCCGCCGAACCGCACCTCCCGGTGTGGGCGGCCCGGCTGCTGCTCGGCTCCGCCACCCCACCGACCTACCCGCCCGCCGGGTAGCACAGCGCCCCGCACCCTTGACCGGGTGCGGGGCGCTTCGTGCGTCTGCGGGGACTCCCCTCCCCGAACGCGCCTCCACAATAGAACGTGCGTTCGATTGATGGCGAGGTGGCCTGTTACACGTACTCGCCGGGCTGCCAGCGCACCGCATCCGGGCGCCGTGCAGGGTCACGGATGAACTGCTCGGCGGCGGCGCGCGCTTGGTCGATTGGAACGGCCTGCCCCGGCGCGTACCACCGCGGAGAATGCAGGTCGGCCAGCAGCTGCACCTCGTTGTCCGCACCGCAGGTCTCCCAGGTGCCGACGTCAGGGCCGCTTGGTTCGTCCGGGTCTTCCGGCACGATCGTCAAACTCAACACCGCGCGCACGCCGTCAGCGGAGATCCGCAACTGCTGATTGGGCCACTCGTCGAACCCGTGCTCCGGGTACGACCGGCACGGCCGATCCCAGCTGTAGACCTGCACCGGCGTCGGGGATCGAAACGCACGTTCCAGCAGTTCGGCGACTTCGTCCGAGGTAGCGGCACTGTGCACCTCGGAGCCGAAGACGACGGTGACGACCGGGTGCGTACTAGTGGTCATGGCTTAGCCCTTCCTCGGATGCGGATCGGCCGTGTCGCTCCCGGCTCCCACACATCCATCGTGTACCCCTCGGGCAGGATCGCGGCAATCGCCGCGCCACACCCATAGCGGCCCCTGCACACCGCGTTGTTGACACTGACGACGCGGTAACTCGCCTTGTCATCGGCTTGCCGCTGCGCTTCCTTGACCTCGACGTGCTCCGGATTGGGCCGATGCCCCTGCCGCTCATTCGGCAGCGGCAACACGAGATCGGTGTTGGACAAGGTCAGCTCGGCACGGGCTGAAAGCTCGTCTCGCCCGGAAACCGTTCGGTGCAGCACGTTCCCGGTGGCATCGCCGACGGCGCCGGTGGTCTTGCCACCGGGTTGGAACTTCGGCAGGTTCCGGCGCTGCTGTTGGTCCCATTCGGCGCCGGGTGTGGGTGCGTCAGGGCTGGTGGTCGGGCCGCTGTAGGTCGACGGATGGGGCAGGCTCGGTGGTCTGTCCCCGTGCCGCAGCCACCCGACGCCCGCGAGGTACACGGCCACGTTTTCCCCGGCAGCGGTCCGAGCGACCGCCGCCGAGCGGATCAGTTCCTGCGCCCGTTGCAGGGCCGTGACTGCCTCGGCGACCGCAGGATCGGTAGCGCCTTCGGTCGAATACAGCACGAGCGAAATCGCGTCGTCGAGCGCGTTCGACGCGTGCAACAGCGCTTCACCGTTCAACGCCGCCAATGCCTGACCCAGCGCTGCCCCGAGATCGCCGACGCTGGTCACGTCACACCCGGCTCAGGAAGTCCTGTAACGATGCCTGCGCAGCGTGGCACAGCTGCGCCGCCTGCTGCACGTGATCGGACGCCGCCGCGATCTGGGATTGCGCGGTCGCCAGCTCAGCACTGGACGATCCCGACGCCGTTTGAGCAACGATCGCCCGCGCCTGATCGAAATCAGTGGCGGACTGAGCCAGCGGACCGAACGGGAACCGCTCCATCGCCGCCATCAGCTGCGTGCGAATGTCACCGGCAGAGGTCATCTCGAACACTCCTATCGCATTTCGTGCTGATCGTCACAACATCGCTCACGCCGGAGATTTCCGCGGAAGCGCACTACGCCGGGGGGGGGGGGCGGCGCCCCGCCCCCCCCCCCCCCCCCCCCCGCGCGCGGCCGCGCAGCCCCGGCCCCCCCCCCAAACACGCCCCGAGCCCCCCCCACGAGCGGGGGCGGGGG
>NZ_JAIUKB010000133.1:0-568 GCF_020176785.1 Saccharopolyspora sp. 6V
CCGGCCTGGTCCACCCCCAACACCCATACCCCTTGGGTGCGTCCCCGCCAAACCTCCCCCCCCGGGGTGTTTGCCCGCGGCCGGCCCCCCCGGGGGGGGGGGCCCGCGGCGCCCCCCCCCCCCCCCCGACCGAGCCGGTGCCCGTCGAGGGACCGCCGGCCACCGGAGATCAGTCACCCTTCGTCCGGCAAGCTCGCGGGAGCGTTACAGCCGCAGGGGCCGCAGACGGGCAAGATGAATCCGTCATGGGTCACTCGCTCGACGGTGATCGTTCCGGTACCGCCACAGCGGTCGCAGTTCGGATCGGCTGCCATCGTCTCCTCGTTCGCGGTGAGGGTGGATGCCTCGCCGGGACGTCCGCGGTCCGGGGGCGCGGATGCACCGGCGAGGCGCGGGCGACCCCCCGGGGGGACACCCCGGCCGGGCGCGGGGGGGATTTCCCCGGCGGGGGGGGGGGGGGGGGGGGGTTGGCCCCGGGATAACCGCCCCCGCACACCCATTGCCCCGGAATTGGGGCCCCCCCCCACCGGCAGGGGGCAGAACAGGGGGCAAGGTGACCCGGGGGGGA
>NZ_JAIUKB010000134.1:0-39114 GCF_020176785.1 Saccharopolyspora sp. 6V
GGGCCGGGGTGCGGCCCCGGGTGTCCGGCGGGCGGTCCCGGTGGTCTCGGCGGTGGTGCGGATCCGCCCGGCTGTCCCGGTCCGGGCCGCGCGGGCGGCGCCTGTCCGGGGGCGTGCTGCGGGTAACCGCCGGGCCGTGCCGGTGGTGGCGCGGGCGTGGCCTGCGGGGGTGGTGGCGCTTGTCCGCTGCCGCCGGGTCGTGCGGTCGGTGGCGGTTGCCCGGGTGCCGCTCGCGGGGGAGGTGGCGCGTGCCCGCGAGCACCTGGCCGCGGTGCCGGTGCGGACGGTGTCGCCGATCCGGAACCGCTAGCCGATCCGGAACCGCCTGCCGGTTCTGAGCCGCCAGCCGACCCGGAACCGCTCCCCGCGGGCGGGTGCGACCGCTCCCAGCCGAGGTAGGTGCCGCAGTTGCCGCAGAAGTCGTCGGTCTCGGCGGTGCGGGCGCCGCAGTTCGGACACGGTCGCATCAGCGTTGCCCCTGTTCGCGCGGTGGTGGTCCGGGCAGGACCTCGACGGTGCAGGTGAGGTGGATCGGGCTGACGGAGTCGACGAGCGCGGTGACCTGGGCATGGTCCACGGCGGCGCGGCCGGGCCACACCTGCACGCGGACGGTGCTGTTCGGTTCGCCGCCGAGGGTGTTGCCCGGCCGGGTGGACCAGGTGGCGCCGGGCCCGTCGAGGATGCGGGAGTGCACGCCGAGGCACAGCCAGAGCCGGTGGGCGAGCCCGCGCGCGGTGCCCTTCCAGCGGTGCAGTTCGACGGCGCGGGCGACGACGGCGCGGCGCAGCTCCAGCGGCCAGTCCGGGTCGAGTTCGGTGGCGACCCAGGTGCCGAGCCAGGCCACGAAGTCCTCCGGTGCCAGCGCCGGGTCGAAGTAGTGCGCCAAATTGTCCAAAGTGGACAGGATCGGGGCGAGCACGTCGTCGAGGCCGGCGGTGAACTGCTGCGCGAGGTGGTCGTCCGCGTACATCCCGGGCAGCTGTTCCCCCATCGGGTAGCGGCTGGGCAGTCCGGGGATCCCCGCCCGCCGCGTCACCTGGGCTCCGCGCCGTCGTGCGGGACGACCACGACCTGGTGCTGGTGGGAGAACACGAGGGCGTGCGCGGGCAGGTCGATGCGGTCGGCCGGGGTGCCGCGCCTGCCGGTGATCGGGTCGGCGGGGAACAACCGCACCTCTTCGACGAGCCCGACGCCGTCGACGCGTTGCAGGACGGCGAAGACCTCGCCGACCTGCACGGGCCGGCCGAACGGCCAGCCGGTGCCGTCGGCGCCGCCGCGCAACGGGTTCAGATGCGCGTACAGCGCGTCGAGGGCGTCGCGGTCGATCCGGCCGGTGTCGGCGCCGGTGGAGCGGAGCCGGGCCACCACGGTGATGCCCTGGTAGAACGGCGGTTCCACCACGATCCGCGCCCCCAGCAGCCTACGTTCGTCGAGCCGCGAGGCGATGGTCGCCAGCAGCTGCTCGGAGGGGATGAGCTGCTCGAAGCGGATGCGATCACCGGTGTCGGCGACGGCGCCGGGCACGACGAGCAGCCGGGCCGCGCCGGGGTCCTGCTCGGCCGCGGCGGGCAGGCAGCGGATGCGGGCGGCGGCGGGTGCGGCTTGGCGGGCGATCTGCTCGTGGTCGGCGGCGGTGACGGCCCGTTCCTGCAGTTGCAGCTGGTGCGGGGCGCGGATCTTCGCCTCGGCGATGGTCTCGCCGTCGACGCCGCCGATGGCGGCTTCCCGGTTCTCCACCTCGGAGATGTAGGGCTCGGAGCTGCGCAGCACGGAGATGGCGCCGCGCGCGACGTTGCCGGCCCGGCCGCCTCCGGTGCGGTAGCGGGGGATGCGCAGCTGGGCGCCCTTCGCCGGGACGGCGCCGTAGTGCCGCAGCGATCCGTCGGGCAGCCGCACGGCCGGCGGGAAGCCGAACTCGCCGGTGGTGGGGTCGAGGGTGACGTGCCGGTCGGTGGGGCCGGAGCGGCCGAAGTGGTCGACGACGGTCCAGTCCTCCCAGCCGTCCTCGGTGGAGACCTGGACGACGACGGGGTCGCCGTCGGTGAGCACCGGCGCGACGTCCGCGGTGAACCGCTGCCCGGGGACCCCGGCGGATTCGCCGAGGGGCACGTCGGTGTGCGCCTCGGCGTGCTCGACGCCGGTCGTGCCGCCGACGGTGGAGACCTCGGCGACGCGGACGGTGGGTGATTCGGAGTAGAACGGCTGGTCCGGCACGGGCGCGGTGACGCGGCAGCGCAACCACCCGGCGCGCACCCCGGCGACAGTGGAGGGCGTGTGCCCGGGCCCGATCTGCAGCAGCACCTCACCGGGCTTGTTGAGCCCGCCGGTGGTGTCCTCGAAAGCCTCGCACTCGGCCCAGCGGGTGCCGTCCCACGCCTCCCACACCAGCGGCGGCTGGCGCGGGTCGACGCCGATGCCTTCGACCCGGCTGTCGAGCTCGACGGCGATGACGCAACGCGGCACGGCGCCGCTGAGCCCGAACAGCATGGCGTCGCCGACGGCGGGTTCGGTCTGGAAGCAGGGCACGTCCTCGGCGGCGGCGAGGTCGGCGGTGCGGTCCTCGATGGTGCCGGTGGCGGAGATCGTGACGAGGGTGCGCAGCTCGCAGGGCACGATCGGCAGCTCGTGCTCGGTGGCGAACACGACTTCCCGGTCGGCTTCGGAGTGGGCGGTGGCGACCTCGGTGCCGCGCGGCAGCAGCACGGTGTCGGGTTGTGCGGTGGAGAGCCAGAAGGTCACGTCGCCGCGGGCGGCGGTGGGCGGGAACAGGCGCACGCCCATCAGGTCCAGGAACGCGAGGTAGTTCTTCTCCGGCACCCGGTTGAGCCGGTAGACGAGCTGGTCGACCATGTGCGCGAAGGTCTCGATGAGCGTGACGCCCGGGTCGGAGACGTTGTGGTCGGTCCACTCGGGGGCGCGCTGCTGCACGTAGCGCTTCGCCTCGTCGACGAGCTGCTGGAAGCGCCGGTCGTCGAGGTTGGGCGTGGGGATCGCCATCAGGCCGCTCCTCCCGCCTCGGAGCCGCCGCCGTCGGGGATGGTGTAGAAGGGGAACACGAGGTTGCGGCGGTCGTTGGTGGACCGCAGCACGTAGTGCACGTCGATGTAGAGCACGCCTTCCTCGTCGGGGTCCAGGGCGACGACGACGTCCTCGACCTCGATGCGCGGTTCCCAGCGCTGCAGCGCGGACCGCACCTCGTGGGCGATGCGCCCGGCGGTCGCGCCGTCGGTGGGGGAGAAGACGTAGTCGTGCACGCCGCAGCCGAACTCGGGCCGCATGGGGCGTTCGCCGGGTGCGGTGCCCAGGACGAGCCGGATGGCCTCCTCGATCTCCTGCTCGCGCCCGACGAGCCCGATGCCACCGGTGGGGGTGACGCGCAGCGGGAACCCCCAGCCGCGGCCGATGAACCGCTCGCTCACATCGGGCCCCCGATCAGGACGTTGAACGCGCCGATCTGGACCTGGGAGCCGCAGCTGCTCTTGTCGTTCATCTTCGCGGCGGGCAACCCGCTGATCAGCACGACGCCGCCGCGCGGCGGGCTGGGCACCAGGACGTTCGCGGGCCCGAGCAGCGCGTCCGGTCCCTTGGGGCAGGCGACGATGCTGCCGGTGACCGCGGCCGGTTTCCCGCCGATGAGCACGGTCGCGACCCTGGCGGCGGCGGGTCCCGGCGGAGCACCGACCACGCCCCCGTGGTTGGTGGCGTCGCCGATCCGGGCGGCTGGTGGCATCGGGGTCTCCTCCCGCTGTGGGTGGGTCAGTTGATCCGGACGAGCATGGCGTGCAGGGCGGCGGTGCCGCCGCCGTCGATGTCGGCGGACAGGGAGCCCTTCAGCGAGGCGTTCTGCAGGGCGCTGATCCGGGCGTCGGCGGTGGCGTCGAGGTTGATGTTGCGGCCCTTGACCTTGACCTCGCCCGTGCCCGCGTCGAGGGTGATCCCCCCGTCGTCCAACGTGATCGAGCTGAGCGAGCCGCGGCCGCCGGGCCGCTTCACCGCGATCTCGATGGTCCTGGCCTTCTCGTCGAGCCGGATCTCCAGCCGGTCGTCACCGCTGGCGATCCGCACGCCCGGCGGCCCCTTCTTGCTGTCGATCAGTTCGAGCCGGTGCCCGTCGCGGGAGACCAGCGAGCGCCGGGCGACCTTGCCGCGTTCGATCAGCGGGATGTCGTGCTCGGACGGCTTGTCCTTGCCGTTGTAGAGCCCGCCGAGCACGTACGGCTTGTCCAGGCAGCCCTGTTCGAAGGCGACGAGGACTTCGTCGTTCACGCTCGGGCTGATGACGCCGCCGCCCTGCCCGCCGAGCTGCACGCTGCGCGCCCAGTCGGAGACGTACTTGGCGTCGAGCCACGGGAACGTGAGCTTCACCCAGCCGCGGCCGCCGCCGGCGGGTTCGCTGACGTCGGTGACGATCGCGTTGACCACGCCCGGGATGCGCGGCCCCCGGTCGGGCGCGTTGGCGCCGGTGGTGAGCCCGGCCAGCGACCGGTCCGGGCTGGTGCTGACCTGCACGGTGGTGCGGTAGCCGAGGCCCGGTTCGATGACGTGGTGCACCGCGGTGGCGGTGTACTTGCCGGAGAACTTGTCGCCCGCGTTGCCGAGCGCGACCGGCACGCCCGCGCGCAGCTTCGGATCGCCCTCGACGACCGCTTCGACCTCGCCGAGCCCGGCGCTGGTGGCGGCCGACAGCGACTCCGCCAGCGCGTCGGCTTCGGCTCGGGTGCCGTAGGCCGTGTCGGTGACGGTGGTGCTGCTCTTCTTCCCGAAGTCCTTGATCGCCTCGGCCGGGGTCATGCCGGGAACGGTGGTCCCGCTCCGGGCGACGGTCTGCTCGGCGACGACGGGTTTCTTCGCCTGCACGTCCCAGCCGCGGACTTCGACCTTGCCGACCTGGTCGGTGGAGGTGAGCACGGCGCGCAGCGCCATCAGGTTCCGCCCGTACTCCAGCACGAACGGGCTCTTCGCCGCGGAGGTGCTGGGCGCGGGCGCCGAGGCGGCGGGGGCGAGCGGGGCGAAGTCGAGCTTGCCGGTCTCGTCGACGCGGACCGTGACGCCGTGCTCCTGGGCGAGGTTCTGCAGGAAGTCCCAGTCGGAGATGTTGGGCTGGGCCAGCTGGGTGTAGGTGATCGGTTTGGCCCGCACCTCCCCGACCGTCAGCCCGGCTGCGGTGGCGACCTTCTTCACGATGGCGTCGGCCTTCATGTTTTTGTACGCCACCACCTTCCGGCCGCGCAGCAGCCGGTGCGCCTTGTTCATCGCGCGCACCACGGTGAACGAGCCGGTGCCGTCGGAGTCCAGTTCCAGCGCGGTGACCTCGCCGGCGAACAGCTTCTCCGGCGTCCCGCCGCCCGCGGTGGACATGGACACGGTCAGCGCGGTGCCGATGGTGATGGGGGTGGCGGTGAGCAGTTCGTGGTTCGGGTCCCGGAAGGTGAGGGTCGCCGCGTCGGGCAGGCCGACGTTCTCGTCGACGACGCAGGACACCAGCTGCTCCTGCCAGGGCGGGGGCAGCTTGCCGGGGCACTTGATGATCGGATCGGCGGCGAACGACCTGCCGTCCTGCTCTGCGGAACTTCCCATCACGCACCGTCCTGTTCGGACTCGTCGAGGGCGGGGACGAGCAGTTCGCTGCCCGGCACCAGGACCATCGGGTCGTCGATCCCGTTGGCTTCGGCCACGTACCGCCACGCCGTCGCGTCGCCGTACTCGTTCCAGGCGATCTGCGGGAGGCTGTCCCCGGCGATGACCCGGTGGGTGCGGCGCGCGGAGTCCGAGCCGGAGGTGGGGTTCTGCCCGGGGGTGTCGACGCTGGCTTCCTCGATGCCCAGCGAGCAGGTGGCGCGCAGCGGTTTGCCGTCGACGTCGAACAGCGAGTAGTCCACCGAGAAGCTGTTGAGCACCCCGTCGAACGAGGTGGTGCGGGCGGTGCCCCACTCGAACCGGACCCACGGGCTGGCCGGGGTCTTGGCGGCGAGGCTCTTCGGGGTGGGCACGCAGGCCACCATGAGGTCTTCGACCTTCTTCTCCACCGAGTCGTCGTGCTTCTCGGTGGCGTCGAGGAACACCTCCAGCTGCAGCGAGCGGGGCCCGCTGCCGACGAACTCGGGCAGCGCCGATTCGGCGGCCATCCGGGCCGGTTTGCGCCGCCACTCGGTGCTCTTGGTCAGCGCGAGCTTGTTCGGGTTGAACTGGAGCTTGACGCGCTTGAGCGTCGCCCCGGGTTTCGCGCCGACCTTGGCGGGCGGTTCCATGATGAGGATTTCGGCGCGGGCGAGGTTCTTGGCGCTGGTGACGGCCATCGGGTTCCTCCTCTCAGGACGGTTGCAGGCCTTCGTGGGCGATCTCCAGCGTTTCGATCGCCGCCTGGGAGTTCGACGGGTCGAAGGACGGGCCCTGCCAGCTGACGGGCACGATGCCGATGACCTGCCAGCGGGCGATCGGCGTCAGGTTCGGCTTCAGCGCCACGATCTCGCCGTTCTTGCGCTCGGCCTTGCGCATCGTGTCCGACAGCCACTTCGCGATCTTGGTGGTGTCCCCGGTGACGGGGCGGGTGAGCGTGATGTTGGTCCAGGTGATGCGGGTGGGCAGCTGCCAGGAGAACGAGTTGTTGCCGCCTTCGGCGAACTGCTCCACCTCGACCTGCGCGCCGAGCCCGGAACAGGTGTGGAACCGGCCGAGGTCGTTGCCCGCGATGGCCAGCCGGAAGAACACGCTGCTGGCGAAGATGTCCGTCGACGACATCGGTGTGCTCCTCTTCAACGCCTGCGGTCGTAGGTGCGGCCGAACCGTTCGCGGCCGTGGCGCAGCTCGGTGCGCAGCAGCCGTCCGACGGGTTCGATGAGGCGGCGGGCGAGTTCGTCGATGTCCTGCTCGCCGCCGGTGCCGGTGGTGGGTTCGGGGTCGGCGCTCTCCTGGTGCTGCTTGGGCACGACGGTGACGGGGACACCGGGCGGGACGCCGGGGACCTGCGGGGTGGGCTCGTCCTGCGTCGGCGCCGACCGCGCGGCAGGCGGCGATTCCGGGGCGGTGCGGCGCTGCACCGGCCGGGCTGCGCGCATCGGCGGCCGTGCATCGGGGCCGTCCGTCGCGGAGCCGGGTGGGGCGGGCGCCGGTTCGGCCGCAGCGGAGTCCGGCGGGGGCGGTTCGGCCGCCACCGCGGGGAGTGCCGCCGGGGTGGCCGAACGCTGCACCGGTGCCGGGTCGGCCGGTCGGTCCCCGGGCTCGCGGCGCGTCCAGCGCAGCGGCGCCACGGCCCGGTGCTCGGTCGGTGGCGCCGTCGCGTTCGGCCGCGGCTGGTCCAGCCGGGTTCGCGTGGTCAGCGGCCGCGTGGTGAGCAGCGGGCGGGCGCGCTGCACCGGGGCGGAGAGGTGCGTCGGGTCGTGGTGCGGCCGGAGGGCCGGGGCGGGTTCGTCCGGCGAGTCCGGCCGCGCGCGCTGGACGGAGTGCGTACCGGTGGAGACCTCGTGCGGGCCGGTGGGCGCGTTCTCGGCGAGCGGCGTCTCCGGTGCGTCCGCGCCGCTCGGTGCGGTGAGCCGTTGCACCGGGGTGCCGTGCGGTGCCGCCGCTTCCGGGGCGGTGGCGCTTGACGAACGCCGCACCGGGATGGCCGCTCGGTGCGGTGCGGTGGCGGGGCCGGACGACTGCTGCGAGGCAGGACCGGGCGAGTGCCGCGTGGCGGAGACCGGCGGTTGCCGTGCGCGGGAGCTGCTCGGCGTGGCCGGATTCCGCTGTGCGGTGGGCAGCTCGGCGCTGGGCGAGTGCCCCGGCGCCCCGGCGGGATGCGCGGGGGTGCCGCTCGCCGAGCGCTGGATCGTCGTGTCGCCGAGCAGGGGTGCGGTGCCGTGGTCCGCGCCGCCGTGCGGCGGTGCTCCGGCGGCGTCCTGGATCCGGCTGCGCTGGACCGGAGTCGCCGGGCCGGTGCCTGCGGGCTCGGCGCTCGAACCGGCGAGCGGCGTGGCGACCGGATCCGCCGGTGCGGGGTCGTCCGGCGTCGTCGCCCGCGGTTCGGTCCGCGTGCTCGGGGTGCGCTGGACCTGCGGGGCGGCGTCGCCGAGCAGCGGCGCGGCCTCCGCCGCACCGCCGGGGACGACCGGCCCGGATGTGGGTGGGGTGCCGCCGGGACGCAGCGGGGTCGCCGACTCCGGCAGCCGACCGAGCGGTTCGCCGAGGCCGCCGCGGGAGTTCGGCGTGCTGCGCCGCACTTCGGGTTTCGAGGTGGTCGGGCGCTTCCGGCCGCGCCCGGGCCGGGAAGGGCGGTCGGGCTGCTGCTCCGGAGCCGGTTCCGCGGCGCGCTGCACCGGTGGCGGTGGTTCGGGGGAGCCCGTCGACTCGTGGTGCAGCGGCACCGCTCCGGAGGGCATCCGCTGCACCGGGCCGCCCAGACCGGACTGCTCGGGAGATCGGTCCGCGCCCAACGTGGGGCGGGTGCCCGGCGGCCCGCCCGGTGCGGTCGATCCGGTCCCGGCCGTGCTGGGCGCGGTGCCGGAGTCCGCCGGTGTACCAGGGCTGCTCGGGGCGGTCGGTCGAGGCGCGTCGGACCGCTCCGGTGGCGCGTCGGCGTCCGCGCGGCGCTGCAGCACGAGATCCACGTCCGGGCCCGGCGGTGCGGCGTCCGTCTGCACCGCATCCGTGCCCGGCGCGGTGATCGCGGGCAGCCGGCGCGGGGTGGCCCGGGTGATCGGTCGTGCCCTGGTCAGCGGCGGGGCGAGCCTGCGCAGGGCGACCCGCTGCACCGCGGCCGAGCCGGGGGAACCGCTGTCGGTGTCTCCGCTCGAAGCGGTCGAACCCGCGCCGGACGACCGCTCGGCGGCTGAGCTCGTGCCGCCCGAGGTCGTGCCGGGCGAGGCCGCGCTGGAGGATGCCGTGCCGGACGAGTTCGGCGTGCTCGACGTGGCTGCCGTGCGCTGCGAACCGGCGCGTCCGGACGGCCCGCTCCCGGACGAACCGGCCGCGCCCGCAGCCCTCGACGATCCCGAAGAACTCGACGTGCCCGAAGAACCCGCCGTGCCAGAAGAACCCGTTGCGCCCGACGCACCGGACACCACGCCCGCGCGGGACGACGAACCGGCCGGACGCGCCGAACCACCCGAGTGGCTGTCCGCTCCCGCCGTCCCGCCCCCGGACGCCGCTCCGCGCGCAGCACCCCGGCCACGCCCGAGGATCCGGCCCGCCGACCGCTGCACGGCCCGCCGCCCCGAACGCGGAACCGGCGCGTCCGAGTCCGAAGTGGACTCCGCTTCCGGCCGCACCCAGGTGAACTCCTCGCCGTCCGACCGCTGCACCGGTCGCCCGCCCGCGCGCGCCAGCCCGCGCATCACGCCGCTCGGCGCTGCACCGGAGAGCCGGTGCCCGAGCCCGCCGCTGGTGACCCCGTGGTCCCGGAACGACGCGACGGACGCGCGGAAGCGCTCGGGCCGGATCACCTCGCCCGAGTCGCGCTGCAGCACGCCGCGCATCGGCGCCGTGCGACGCCAGCCACCGTCCGGTTCCGAGGCGGGGGCGGCCGGTGCGGGTGCGGTCTCCGGCTCCGGGGCGTCCCGGTCGAAGAAGCGGCGCAGCGGGTTCCAGCGGCTCATCCGGCTCACCTGCTCTCGTTCACCCGCGTGTTGATGCGGGCGATCTCCCGCACCCAGCGCCTGCGCTCCAGGTGGTCCAGGTCCAAGATCTCCTCGCGGGTCCAGTGGAAGTGGTAGGCGATGTACGCGACCTCCTCGTGCAGCCGGTCGGCCGCGTACGTCACGATTCCCCCAGGCCGTCACCGGCCAGGTCGATCTCGAACCCCGAACCGCAGGACGGGCAGGTGACCCCGGCGCGGGTGTGCCCCTCGCTGTTGATGCGGCGGTAGAAGTCCTGCAGGAACGCGATGTCGGTGGCGTACATGTTCTCCACCAGGCCCGAGTGCACGTCGGTGATGTCGCCGAGCCGCGTGATCACCTGGCTCAGCAGCACCACGCTCAGGTACGCCGGGTTCTCCTTGACCCGCAGGTCGATCTGCGGGCGCAGCTCGTCGCGCGCCGTCGCCAGCCGCATCCGCCCGTGCCGGTGCAGCGTGCCGTCGGTGTGCCGGTAGCCGCGCGGCAGCTCGAACTCGAACTCGTCGTGCGCTGCCTGCGGCGCGGGGCGTTCCGCGGTGGCCGTGGCGGTGTCGGGCTTGCGGGCTCTGAACTGGTCCAGGTCGTCGAGCGAGTTGACCCGCCGCCTCATTCGACCTCGATCCGCTCGAAGGTGATGGTGGCCTTCTCGGTCGCCGCGTTGGACTCGCCCGCGTTGAGGCCGGGGCCTTCCCACTTGCTCACCCACGCGTCGTAGAGCTGGATCCGCCGCACGACGGTCCCGTTCGGTTCCATCACCTCGATGGTCAGGTTCTCCCGCGCGTCCTCGACCTCGCCGTCGGACACCGTCTTCTTGAGCCACTTGGTGAACTCGGGGCTCTCGGTCATGCCGCGGGTGATCGTCACCTCGCCGCCCTTGTGCCCACCGGGCTGCTTCTTGTTCATCATCTTGCCGGTGTCGGTGACCTGCTGGGTCTCGACCACGTCCTGCTCGACGGTCAGGCCGCTGACCTCTTTGATCGACTCGACGGTGACCCCGCCGAGCTGCACACCGAACCGGTGGACGGAAAGGCTGTCGCCTTCTGCCATGACTACCCCTTCGAGGTGAAGTGTGTCGTGCCTTCGTCTTGCCGACGGCGAAGCCGCTCAGCGGCGACCACCCGAGCCACCGGCACCGCCGCGGTTCCGCCACCCGGACGGGCGAGCGGAGTCATTCGCTCAGGAGGCTGGAGCTGTCGGAGAACTGGGAGAGGCGGAAGATGACGAACTCGGCGGGCTTCACCGGGGCCACGCCGATCTCGCAGACGACCTGGCCGAGGTCGATGGATTCCTGCGGGTTGTTCTCCCGGTCGCACTTCACGTAGAAGGCCTCGGCGGGGGTGCGGCCGAACAGGGCGCCGTCCCGCCAGGTCTGGGTGAGGAACGCGCCGATGTTGCGCCGGATGCTGGACCACAGCCGGTCGTCGTTCGGCTCGAACACCACCCACTGGGTGCCGAGCAGGATCGACTCCTCCAGGTAGTTGAACAGCCGCCGCACGTTCAGGTAGCGCCATGCCGGGTCGGAGGACAGGGTGCGGGCGCCCCAGATGCGGATGCCGCGGCCGGCGAACGCGCGCACGCAGTTCACCCCGACCGGGTTGAGCAGGTCCTGCTCGCCCTTGCTGAGCGTGGTCTCCAGGTCGACGGCACCGCGGATCACCTCGTTCGCGGGCGCCTTGTGCACCCCGCGCTCGGTGTCGTTGCGCGCCCACACCCCGGCGATGTGCCCGCTCGGCGGCACCATCTTGTTCCGGCCGGAGGACGGGTCGAACACCTTGATCCACGGGTAGTACAGCGCCGCGTAGTTCGAGTCGTAGCCGGTTTCGTCCATCCGCCAGGTCCGCACCTGCTGCGCGTTCAGCCCGGGCGGGGCGTCGAGCAGGGCGACGCGGTCACCGAGCTGCTCGCAGTGCGAGATCGCCGCCAGCTGCACGGTCTTCACGCCTTCGGCGTCGATGAGGCCGCGCTGGTGGGCGCTCATCAGGTCGGGGACGGCGACGATGGTGATCTCGTCGATGGTCTCCAGGCCGCCGAAACCGGTGCGGGCGGCCAGATCGCCCACGTACTCCTGCGCGTCGACCTTCGCCGGGGTGGTGGCGCTGGGCGGCGTGCCGGGGACGGTGACGCTCTGGTTGTCGGGGCGAGCGAGGGCACCGCCGGACTGCTCGGTGACCTCGATGAGCTTCGAGTGCTCCTTGACCTGGTTCACCACGTAGCTCTTGACGTTCTTGCGGGTGGAGACGTCGTGGGTCTCGGCGACCTTGCCGCCTTGGCGCACCACCAGCTTGAACCGGTCGTCCGGCGGGTTCTCGCCGTCGGCGTCGACGATCTCCACGGTCACGTCGGAGGTGGTCGCGGACAGCGCGGAGACCCGCAACCCGCCCAGCTCCACCGGCTTCGGCGCGGGAGCGGCGGGAGCCGCGGCCTCGGACGGGCCGCCGATGCGCACCACGTAGGCGGAGCCGCCGCCGTTGGCGAAGTAGCCGTAGACGGCGTGCGCGAGGTAGCCGTCGTCGAACCCGCCGAAGTTCTGCACGTACTGGTTCCAGTTCGTGACCAGCGTCGGCTGGTGGAAGGGCCCCTGCGGCGCGAAACCGACGAAGGCGGCCACCGCGGTCCCGACCCCTTCGATCGGCCTGGCCCCGCTCTGGACTTCCTCCACGTACACGCCAGGGGACAGGTACGACGGCATGCTCGCTCCTTCGTCTGCGGCGTTCGTGCACCCAGAGCTTTCGCCACCGCCCGCCCGCGCCACCATGTCCGCCCGACCTGCGCCGAGGGCAGCACCGCTGCCTTCCGGGGCAATCCCGCACTGCCTGCGCAGGCAGGAAGTGGGCGTTGCCCGGAGCTCTGCCCCTTCGTGCATTCCCCGCCGGACCGCGCTCCCGGTAGGTCTGGAGCCGTTGCCGTGTCCGAGGAGGGACCATGCGGGACCGCGAGCAGCACGACGCGGCGAAGTCCGAGGCGAGGCCCCAGCAAGCGGCGCGCACCCCCGACCACTCCGGGCCGGTCGAAGAGCTGCTGCACCTGCAGCGGACCCTCGGCAACGCCGCCGTCAGCCGGATGGTCCAGCGGCGGATGGCGCCCCCGGAGCCGGCACCGGAGCCGATCTGGTCCGGGGAGGACGTGCTGAAGTCGGCCGGGAAGCCGATGGACGCGCCGGTGCGCCAGGAGATGGAGACCCGGCTGGGCGCCGACTTCTCCGACGTGCGGCTGCACACCGGCGCCACCGCGCAGCGCTCGGCGTCCGAGATCGGCGCGCGGGCCTACACCTCCGGCAGCGACGTGGTGCTCGGCTCGGGCGCCTCCGACAAGCACACCCTCGCCCACGAGCTCACCCACGTCATCCAGCAGCGCTCCGGCCCGGTCGCGGGCACCGACAACGGCAACGGTCTCAAGATCTCCGACCCCTCCGACCACTTCGAGCGGGCGGCGGAGGAGAACGCCCACCGAGCGATGCGCGCCCCGCTGGAGGATTCGGCGGACTGAGGCACCAGCTCCGTCCTCTCGGACGCCGCAGTCGGGTGCTCGGTCGGACATGGACCGGTTTCCCGCAGTTCCCCAGAGCGAGAGGACTTCGGTTCATGCACTCGCACGAGAACCAGGAGGAGCCCCGTTCGCGCCGCGTCGCGCCGCGTCCGCCTCTCTCGCGCGACCCCGAGGCGGTGCTGCCGTCGCGGGTGGCCGCGCTGCCCGCTCTGCAACGCACGATCGGGAACGCCGCGGTCGCGGACATGATCACGAAGGGGGCCGGTACCACGCCCCGTTCGCGTCCCGTCGCGGTGCAGCGAGCCGGCGACGACGAGAGTGGCCAGGTCGAGTCTCGTGGTAAGCGCAGGCGCACCGGTCCTGAGGCCGGAGCCGGTCCCGGCAAGCGCACTCAGGTGACCGACCCGCGGTTGGCCCGGATCACCGAGCTGATCGAAGGGTGCACGTGCAAGCCGCAAACGAAGCAGGCCGGCCGGATGACCGCGGACGTGTCGCTGCGCCACGAACGCTCGTTCGGTGAGGACGAAAGGGCAGCGCAGACGCTCCGCCACATCTCCATCCGGATGCTCCGAGTGATCAATTACCTGGAGGACGCGGAGCGCGAGCAGAGCTTCGCCGGCGGAGACGAGGCATCCCAGGGGAACAGGCACGCTCGAACCGAATCCGAAGTCCAGACGATGTTGATCAATGGCCGGGTCGTGATCGCTACCAACTACAACTCGTCGATCACCTTGCTGAAGCGGCACTTCCCGGAGGAGCTCGAGGCGGAGTCCGAGGCGATGGAGATCGACGAAGGCAGTCCATCGCCGCACGCGGGCGACTGGGTGCGGGATCTGCTGCTCGACGAAGGACGGCGCCCGCCGGTGCCCGGGTTCGACGACGAACGCCGCAAGGAGGCCCGGGGGAAGCTGAACGAGGTTTACCGAGGCGGCCGGAAGAACCCGGCGGCCGATGCGCTGCGCACGGCCACCCGCGTGGAGGAGCTGGACGGCGCCCCCGCCGACGCGGCGGGGCGGAAGCGCCTGCTCACCCTGTTGACCTCTGACGACCATCGGAGCTCGGTCATCCTGCTGCGCGGCCCGGGGACCAATGCGTCGATGAAGACCATGCACGCTGAGCAGAAGCATCTGCTGGCGCTGAACAATTCAGGAGCGGACCGGGAACAGGCCGGACGGGTGGTCATCCGCGGCCAGCGTCGTCCTTGCCGGAGCTGCTGGGCGCTGCTGGACCTGTTGAAGCGGGACTTCGACCTCGACGTCCACGAAAGGCCGGGTGCGTACTACAAGGAGTCCGCGCAGGCCGCCGTCGAGCACTTTCCCAGCTGGATCACCGATGTCGACGAGGAAGGCCGGTCTCCGCTGGCCACCAAGCTGACCGAGCAGGTCCGGATGAACGTTTCGGCGAAGGGCGGTCTCAGCGCGGGCTCGCAGGCCGGACCGAGCGGCGGGGAATCTCCGCTGCACCCGGTTCGGGTCGATGAGGATGAGGAGACCGGTGAAGCAAGGTACGCGTTGCACGACCAGCGAATCGAGATCGGCTACGACACCGGCTCCGACAGCGAGGCCGACGACGTCGATTTCGTCTACGAACCACGGGTGAAACCGCTGCCCGCCATCACGGAGAACATCTCCAAGAACAAGGCGAAGAGTCAGGGACGGCCCGCCGGCGAGGCGACCCGCGAATCGGCGGCCAAGGGAACCACCAAGTTCACGCTGAGCAAAAAGGTGCGCGAGGACCTGGAACTGGCCAAGAACGAGGGCGTCGGCGATGGCAGGGACCCGCGGTCCAGGGGAGGCAACAAGCCGAAGATTCGCGCGGACCAGTGGCCCATCATCGATCAGGTCATCACGAGGGAGGGGCGCGGAAGCGGAGCGGCGGCGGCGTTCGCCGACTACTTCGACGTCAGTGAGACCGCGATCTCGAATGGGCGCAAGACCTACATCGCTCGCAGGCAGCGGGAACAAGGTGGTGCGTGAGCGGCGAAGTCGGCGGACGAGGAGCTCAGGCCCTGCGCCCGAAGCCGTCCCGCTCGCGGAGAAGCGCTATGCCCAGCACGTCGCCGATACGAAGAAAGGACTCGATCGATGAACCGCTCGTGGAAAGACATCAAGGTTCGACGATCACGACGTGACAGTCTCCACCGTCGAGGTCGGCCGAGGTGACGACCGCGTCTCCGCGTAGTGCGAGATGGCGCTTCGTCGTCCGCTCGGTCAGAGCTTTCTGAGGCCGTGCAGCACGCGTTCGTAGAGCGTGATGGTGCGGTCCGGGGTGGTGTCGGCCTGAATGTGACCGGTCAGGTGGAGGACGTACCCGGTTGGCCCGGGTCGGAAGAGGAGGCCGGGGCGTCGGCTGGGCGGGATCGCCGAGTTCGGGCCGGTCGGGAGCTGATCGGGCATCGCGGGGCTCAGCCGCGGGGGTTGTTCTTGGCCCAGGTGTGGGCTTTTCGGGCGACGTCGTGGTCGTTCACCCAGGGTTGCGCGACGGGAACGGTGTCGATGAGGGCGTGGTCGCCGCGATCTCCGCGCCGGTCGCCGGACAACGTCGAGATCCAGGTGGTGCCGCTTCGCGCTGATTGGCATCCGGGGCTGGAAGGGCTCTTCTCGATCGCCTCGTTCAGCGACGGTCGAGATCCGGTAGTGCACCTGGAGAATCGGATCTCGGGATTGTTCCTGCACGAGACCGCTGAAGTCTCGGCCTATGAAGAAGCACTTGGCAGGATGGACGATGTGGCGATGAGTCCGGCAGAGTCGAGCAAGTTCATCGTCGGCATCATCGAGGAGCCCTCGACGCTCGTCGGCGTGGAGTACTACGTCGACCGCCAGCGCGTCCTCCGCGACGGCGTCGCCCACCTGCGCACCCGGAGGACCGGCACGTGTCGGCCCCGCAGCGCCGTGAAGCGCGATCACATCGAATCCGACCGTCGCCGCCGCACGAGTAAGCTTACGGCGCTGAATGAAAACGCCCCTTCAGCCGAACGAACCCCCAGCTCAAGAAGTGTCGGCCCGCGCACGCGGGGATAAGCGGGTACTCGTTTTTCGCTCCGTCGGTTCTGAGTGCGGCTTTGCGGTGGTCCCCGGTGGTCCCCGGTGGTCCCGGTGTCGCCGGGCGTGATCGTGGTGGTGCGTGCGCGGTGCGTCAGTTCTGTTCCGTGGCCAGCAGTCGCCGGATGCCGTCTTCGAAGCGGTCGTCGAAGGTGTCGGTGGCGAGGGCGTGCAGCGAGGCGATCAGCGCCGGGTGGGTCTCGGGGTCCGCCGCGCGGGCGAGCCGGTCCTGGTCGGCGTCGCCGGTGGTCTGCTGCTCCTGGGCGAGGCCGAGGGTGAAGTAGACGAGCGCGTAGAAGATCCGGGTGGCCGCCAGGGGATCATCGTGCGATGCGCGGAGGGCGGCGAGCAGCGCTTCGCCGAAGCGCAGGGTGTGCGGTTCGGGGACGTGGGTCCCGGTCACGAGGGCGGCGCCGTCCCGGTGGGCCAGCAGTGCGGCCCGGTAACGGCGGATCAGTTCGCCCGCCCGCTCGTCGGCCGCCTCCGGCAGGCCGGTGTGGTCGACGGTGCCGACGACCGCGTCCGCCATCAGCTCCAGCAGCCGCTTCTTGGTCTTGACGTGCCACAGGACGGTGTTCATCTGCACGCCGAGCCGGTCGGCGACCGCGCGCACCGTCACGGCGTCGAGGCCTTCCTCGGCCAGCAGCCGCATGGCCGCGTCGACGACGTCGGCCGGGGTGAGCGCCGCTCGTTGCGCCTTGGTCATTGACCTAGTTTACTGGACGAGTCCATTGGTCACTGACTAAGGAGCGCGCGTGGAAGACATCGTGATCGTCGGAGCCGGACCCACCGGGCTCTGGCTCGCCGCGGAGCTGCGGCTGCAAGGGGTGTCCGCGACCGTGCTGGAGGCGAAGCGCGAACCCGAACCGCACTCCAAGGCGCTCACCCTCCACCCGCGGACCATCGAGATCTTGGGGATGCGCGGCATCGCCGACGAGTTCGTCGACGCGGGGATCCCGCTGCCCACCGGCCACTTCGGCGCACTGGACGCGCGGCTCGACTTCCGCGAGCTCGACACGCCCTACCCGTTCACCCTGTTCCTGCCGCAGGTCCGCACCGAGGAACTCCTGGCGGCGCACGCGAGCGACCGGGGCGTGCCGATCCACCGCGGGCACCAGGTCACCGGCCTCGACCAGGGCCCGGATTCGGTCCGCATCGCGGTCGAGGGGCCCGCCGGGACGTACGAGCTGGCGGCCCGCTACGTCGTCGGCTGCGACGGAACCCGCAGCACCGTGCGGACCTCGGCCGGCATCGGATTCCCCGGCACCGGCAGCACGATCTGGGGCTGGCTCGCCGACGTCGTCCTCGCCGACCCGCCCGCCGGAGCGGTCAGCGCGTTCGGACCCGACGGCGGCGTCATGGCCGTCCCGATGCCCGGCGGCCGCACCCGGTTCGTCGGCATCGCACCGGAGGACCACCGGACCGAGCACCCCGGCGAGCTGACCACCGCGGAAGTGCGGGACAAGCTGCGGCGCGCGCTGGGCACGGACTTCGGGCTGCACTCGCCGAGCTGGACCTCCCGGTTCGGCAACGCCACCCGGCAGGCCGACGCCTACCGGCGGGGGCGCGTGCTGCTGGCCGGGGACGCCGCGCACATGCACTTCCCGACCGGCGGCGTCGGGCTCAACGTCGGCTTCCAGGACGCGACCAACCTCGGCTGGAAGCTCGCCGCCACCCTGCGCGGCACCGCCGAACCCGGGCTGCTCGACAGCTACCACGCCGAACGGCACCCGGTCGGTGCGGACCTGCTCGAATCGACCCGGGCGCAGACCGCGCTCATGACCACCGGGTCCGTCGAAGGGCTGGCACTGCGCGGATTCCTGTCCGGCATGATCCGCGAGGTCCCCGAGTTCTCCCGCGCGCTCGCCGAACGCCTCGGCGCGCTGGACGTCCGCTACGCACCCGCCGAACCCGCGCACCCGCTGGCCGGGCGGCGCGCGCCGAACCTGGCGTTCGCGGACGGCGGCGAGCTGTTCCCCTTGCTGCGCGGTGGGAACCACGTGCTGCTCGACTTCACCGCGGGCGGAGCCGGCACCGCGCTGCCGCCCGGGACGCGGCGGCACCGGGCCGAGCTGAGCGGTGCCGCGGAACCCTGGGCGAGCGCCGATGCGGTGCTCGTCCGACCCGACGGCCACGTCGCCTGGGCCATCGGCGGTGACGGGCGGTCCGGCGGTGACGGGCGGTCCGGCGGTGACGGGCGGTCCGGCGGTGCTACCACCGAGTAGCTCGACCGGGCCGGCTGAGCACGGCTACCGCTGCTCGTCCTGGACGATCCAGGGCATGTTCTCCGGTTCCACCCGGCCGGGCAGGTGGGCGTTGAGCACCGGGGGCAGCCAGGTCGTGATCGGTGCGCCGAGCTCCTCGGACCACCGCGCCAGCAGCGCGGCCTGCTCGGAGTCCGGCCGGATGCGGACCTGCACCGGCCCGGAGCCGAGGTAGTGCACCTCGTCCCTGGCGTGCGGCGACCGGAGCCGCGCCCGCGCGCCGCGCACCACGTCCGGCAACCGGTCGTGCACCGCCTCGATCGCCTCGAACGCCACCGCGGTGGCCGTGCGCCCGTCCGCGCAGCACGCGTCCAGCCGGGACTGCAACGCGTCCGACACGAACACCGTCCAGGGCTCCGTTCCGCCCTCCCACAACGCCATGCCGGATGTCTACCAAACGGTGCTCACGGCTTGGTGGCTGAGCCGCACGGGCCAGGTCATGACAGCGCGCCACTCCTTGGTTCGATACATGTGGGCATTGCCCACTTACCCACTCGTGGCATACTGGGTGGAGGCTACGAGCAGGGGAGAGCGGCATGGGTGCGATGGCTGAAACCGACGCCGACTTCGAGCGCATCGCCGAGGTCGAAGCCGATGAGCGTTCCCGCATCGCGCTCGGGCGTGCGGGAGTGCGCCGGAAAGATCGCTACCTGGTGTTCAAGAACGAGGGCACCGGCGAGATCCGCATGATTCCGATGGCCAGCGTCCCCGCGCGCGAAATGATCATTTGGGAGAACGACGAGCTCCGCGACTCCTTGCTGCGAGGGCTCGCGGACAGCTCGGCCGGACGGATCTCCTACCGGGACGACTACTTGGAAGACGACGACGAGTGAGCGCGCCTCCGTTCCTCCTGGCCTACACCGCTCAGGCCCAGAAGGTCATCGAAGACCTGCAACGACCGCGGAACAGGGACAAGTGGAAGAAGGTCCGCAAAACCCTGCGGTTGTTGCGCGACATCGGTCCGTCGCATCCGGGCCTCCAGTCGCACAAGTACCACTCGATCACCGGCCCGGACGGTGAGGACGTGTGGGAGTCCTACGTCGAGAACCGCACCCCGGGCGCGTGGCGGATCTGGTGGGTGCACGGTCCAGGAGTGGACGAGCTGACGATCATCACGGTCGGCCCGCACCCGTAGGAGCCCCTACTCGAACTCGGCGTCGAGGGCCAGCCTCCCGAGCTTGGCGTACTCCTGGCGGATGGCGGTGAGCAGATCGGCCGTCGTGACCGGGCGGCCGGCTTCGGCGGCGAGGTAGGCGGCGGTGACGGCGCAGGCCCGGATGGAGCCTCCGGCGAGTTCGAAGCGCTCGGCGCAGCGGTCCAGGTCGAGGTCGTCGGCGCGGGGGAGTTCGGCGCCGAGGGTGCGGTCCCAGAGGGCGCGGCGCTGCTCCGCTTCGGGCACGGGGAAGTCGGCGATGACGTCCAGCCGGCGGGTGAAGGCCTCGTCGAGGTTGGCGCGGAGGTTCGTGGTGAGCACCGCGATGCCGTCGAAGGACTCCATCCGCTGCAGCAGGTACGCCGATTCGACGTTGGCGTAGCGGTCGTGCGCGTCCTTCACCTGGGAGCGCTTGCCGAAGATCGCGTCCGCTTCGTCGAACAGCAGCACCCCGTTCACCCCGGCCGCTTCGGTGAAGATGCGCTCCAGGTTCTTCTCCGTCTCGCCCACGTACTTGTCGACCACCGTGGACAGATCGACCACGTAGAGCTCCATGCCGAGGTCGGCGGCGACCACTTCCGCGGACATCGTCTTGCCGGTGCCGGATTCACCGGCGAACAGCGCGACCACACCGCGCCCGCGACCGCCGCCGGGGCGCATCCGCCAGTCGCCGAGCACCCGGTCCCGGTGCCGGGCGCGCACCGACAGCTCCGCCAGCGCCCGCGTCGTCCGCTCGGGCAGCACCAGGTCCTCCCAGCTGACACCGGGTGTGATGCGGCGGGCCAGGCGTTCCAGCCCGGCGCCGTTCTGCGCGCGCACCCCGGCGCGCAGGTGGTCCGCGTCGAGCGGCCGCCCTTCGAAGCGGGCCAGGCGGGTCGCCACCGAGGCGCCCCGGCGCACCTGGTCGGCGCCGAGCCGGTACGCGCTCAACGGCTCGACGTCGACGTCCCCGGCGCCGGCCTCGGCGAGCGCGCGGTGCCACAGCGCGGCGCGGTCCGGTTCGGGCGAGGTCAGCGACAGCGGTGCCTGCCGCGCCCAGGCCGGGTCCCAGCCGCCGGAACCGTGCAGCAGCAGCGGAATCCGCGCCGACTCGTCCAGCAGCCGCCGCAGGAGGCGCGCGGATTCGGGGCGCGACGACGACTCCAGCGGCCCGAACACCAGGCCCGCTCGCCGCAGCCGCGCCTCCCGCACCAGCTCCGCCACCGGGGGTTCCGCTTCGGCGTCCAGCGCCGCCGCGTCCAGCACCAGCGCCGCGCGCCCGCTCACCGCCAACGCGTCCACCGCCTGCTGCTCGGCGCCCGCCGCACCGCGCAGGTGGACCGCGCCGATTCCCGCGTCCAGGCCGGTGGCCAGGCGCTTCACCAGTTCCGCCGGTTCCGCGACCGGCTCGTCCACCACCCGCGCCAGGCCGCGCACCGCCGGGTCCGGCTCGTCCCCGCCGAGCAGGTGCGCCACCACCCGGTCCGGCACCCGCAGCGTCCTGGTCAGCAG
Source organism: Saccharopolyspora sp. 6V (assembly GCF_020176785.1). Taxonomy (NCBI): domain Bacteria; kingdom Bacillati; phylum Actinomycetota; class Actinomycetes; order Pseudonocardiales; family Pseudonocardiaceae; genus Saccharopolyspora; species Saccharopolyspora sp. 6V. Next base: position 21,026 of record NZ_JAIUKB010000134.1, read on the forward strand.
CGGTCGCTCCGGCTCCTGCACCTCCAGCAGACCGCCCGCCACCAGCGGCGCCTCCGGGGCGAAGCGGAACCGGCCCGCGCCCGCCGTCGGCATCCCGCACAGCTCCAGCACCATGCCGGGCGTCGCCCGCCGCCGCGTCACGTCGTCGTTGAGGTAGCCGTAGAGCCGCTCGAACCGGGCGTCCAGCTCGGGGGCCAGCGCGATCAGCAGGAACTCCACGTCCCACGCGTCCAAGCCGAAATCCGCGGCCAGCCGCGCCAGCCGCGCGCCCGGTTCGGCGACCTCGCCCGGTTCCGCGGACCAGGACGCCGACGGGGATTCCAGCACCCGCCGCACCATCTCCTCGGTGAGGTACAGGCCGCGGTACGGGTCGTCGCGGTCCGGATCGGCGCGGGCGTCCAGCGCGAGCCGCACCCGGTGTTCCACCGCGCGCAGCCGCTCCCACAGCTCGCCGCTCACAACGGGCCCCGCAGCCGGCGGCGGCCCTGCGGGCGCGGCTTCGGCGAGGAGAACCCGTCGCCCTCGGCTGCGGTCCCGTCGTAGCGCAGGTGCCGCTGCTCGTCGGCGGGCCCCTCCGGGAACGACGCCCGGCCGCGCAGCGCTACGCCCTCCGTGACCGGCGGGCCGACCGGGCGCAGCACGCCCGCCAGCGGCGCGGTCACCCGCAGCGGGATCGACGGTTTCAGCTCACCGCCCAGCGCCGACCACACGTCCGTCGGCGACCGGTTCTCCGCCAGCTCCCCGCCCGTCTCCAACGACACCTCCAACCCGAGCTCGCCCAGCGAACCCGTGCGCCACCGCGGATCCAGCGCCTCGTACCGGATGAGGCCGCGCAGCGCCTGCGCCAGCAGCCGGTGCTCGTCCTGCGGACGGTTCGTCCACGCCGTCACCAGGTAGGACAGCTGGAACCAGCGCGGCGGGTCGAAGCGGCCGACGACCTCGCCGGACTCGTCGAACCGGTCCACCGCACCGGACCGGCGCAGCGCCGGCTCCTCCCGGAGGTCGTAGAGGAACACGTTCACCGTCGGGGCGTTGCGCTTCGCCGCCCAGTCCGTGGTGGGCGGGTCGAACGCCAGCTCCACCCCCGAACCGGGCAGGCCCTCCTCGGCCAGCAGCAACCGCAGGCCCTCGTCGACTTCGTGGATCACTGCGCGCTCCTCGCGTTCCTGCGGCAGGCCGGGTCGGGTGGCGGCACCTCAGCGGCCTCGGCGCCGCGCCCGCACCGCTCGATCACCGCCGTCCCATCAGCGGCGGCGGGACCGCCGGGGCGACGACCAGGAACGGTTCCGGGACGTGGACCGGGCTGAAGCCCGCTCCGGTGGCGGTGATGTCGCGCGGGCCGAGCCGGTCCTTCGGCAAGATCAGCAGCTGCGCCGCGAACCTCCCGTCCGGGCCGGGGATCGTGGGCGCGGCGGCCGCGGTGATGCCCGGTGTCCAGTTCAGCCGCACCGGCACCCCCGGCGGGAAGTCGAAGCCGCGCACCGAGGTCACGAATCCCGGCTCGCCCACCTCGGGGACCGAGATGATCCGCGGTTGCAGCACCCGGTACGAGGTGCGCGCCACGTTGTCCGCCGGGGTCGTGTCGGTGCCGGTGGTGCGCAGCGTGCCGGTGATCTCGCCGTCCAGCGCCGCCTTCGGCGCCAGCACCAGCACCACCGGCCGTTCCGCGCCCGGCGGCAGGTCCGGCAGCAGGCATCGGCTCGCCGAGCACCCCGGCGGCAGCGCGGTCACCGGGATCCCCGGCGGTAGCGCCACGTCCAGCGTCAACCCGGTCGCGGGGGAGGGGCCTGCGTTGCGCACCGTGAACGTCACGTCGGTGCGGCCGCCCACGTAGGACGGGTTCGGGTCGGCCCGCACCGTCACCCCCGGGGCCGCGGGCGCCGGAGGCGGCGGAGGTGGTGGTGGCGCAGGCGGTTCCGGCGCGACGACCGGCACGATCGTGGTCGCGGTGTTGTCGGTGGGTCTGCTGTCCCGCATCCGGCTGCGCGCCTGCCAGCGGAGCCGCTGGTCGCCGCCGTCGACTCCGACGACGGTCGCGGTCACCCGCACCTGCTGGTCCGGTTCGAGCAGGCCGAGCTCGCACCGGCCGTCCTGCCCGCAGGTGCCCACCGTCGAGTCGATCCCGGTCAGCCGCGCCCCGTCCGGCACGGTGAGCTCGGCGGTCGCGCCGGGTGCGGCGGCCGGGCCGTTGTTGGTGATCTGCGCCGAGACCCGCACCTCGTCGCCCACGTCGATCTCGTCGGTGCGCTCCGGCGCGGACACGCTCACGTCGACCGTGGCCTGCCAGGTCGCTTCCTTCTGCCTGCCGGGGAAGCCCTGGGTGAGCGGGGTGATCCGGCCGGTCCGCATGTCCACCGCGGACAGGTGCTCGGGGGCGTTCACGCTCGCCCGCTCGGAGAACACCGCGCTGCTCCCGTCCGGGGACCAGCTGAGGTCGCGCGGCTGGAAGTGCTCGGGCGGGTCGTCGCCGTCGCCGGGCTTGTCGCGGCAGGAGTCCTCGGATTCCGGCAGCACCACCGAGCACGACTCGTCCTCGATCTCGTAGCGGTACAGCCCGTGCGGTTCCCGGTTGAACGCCAGGCTCGCGCCGTCGGGGGAGAACGCGGCGCTGTCGTCGACCACCAGCTCGGGGCAGTCGCAGAGCTCCTCGGTGACGTTGCGCTGCTGCTCCAGCTTCCCCACCTGGGCGAACCAGATGTGGTTGTAGCGCTGCTCCGCAGGCACGATCAGCTGCCCGCGGCTGAACGCGAGCCGTTCCCCGTCGGGGGAGAACACCGGCTGGGTGTCGTCCTCCGCCTGGTTCCGCGGCGGCACCCGGCCGAGGACCTCGCCGGTGGCCACCTCCACGATCACGATCCGGCTCTTGCCGCGGCCCTGATCGCCGGGCTGGCCGCCGGGGGAGCGGCGCGCCACCGCCAGCTTCGTGCCGTCCGGGGACCAGGCCGCGTCGGTCTCCCAGTCGTCCTGCCCGCGGTCCGCGATGGGCAGTTCCCGCCGGTTCGAGCCGTCCGCGTCCACCAGCTGGATGCGCTGCCGCCGATCCCCCTGCGGGCCGCTGAACGCGCTCACCGCGATCGTCGCGCCGTCGGGGGAGTAGGACTGCCGCTGCGTCCACGGGTCGTAGTCCGGGTCCGGTTCGAACAACTTGCTGGAATCCTCGGCGGCCGCCGGGTCCTCGTGCAGCACGTCCACGCCGAGGCTGCGCGGATCGCTGCCGTCCGGCCGGATGTCCTGCAGCTGGGCCACGTTGAAGCAGCACGCCGTCGTGCGCGCCACCAGCAGCCGGCCGCCGGGCAGCAGCGCGGGCGAGTCGACCTCCCGCACCTCGTCGAGCATCAGCACCGGGGTGTTCGTGGTCGGTGCCGTCGGGACGTCCACCCGGTACACGTAGTTCGTGGTGAACCGCCCGCTCGGCAGGTCGTGGCTCAGGAACAGCAGGCACTCGCCGTCCGCCCGCCACACCGGCCAGAAGCTCGTCCACGAGGCCCGGTCGCCGCCGAGCAGCGCGTCCCCGGTGGTCTGTCCCGGGCTCGACAGCACCCGAACCTGCTGGTCGTAGCTGTCCGCGAGGTTCCCGTCCGGGTCGAAGGTGTAGGCGATCCGGTCCTCGTCCACCGGGTTCCACGCGGGCTGCACCGCGGCCCCGCTCGGCTCCCGGGTGCGCTGCTGCGCGAACGCGCCGGTGACCTCGCGGGTGTAGATCTGCCAGCGCCCGGTCGCGTCGCCCGCGAACGCGATCCGCTCCCCGTCCGGGGAGAACGACGGCCAGGTCTCGTTCGACGCGGACGTGGTGAGCCGGGTCAGCTGCGTGCCGTCGGTGCGCACCCGCCACAGGTCCCGCTGCGTCCGCTGCCCGCCCGCGGGCTCCGCCGAGTCGAACACCACCCACCGGCCGTCCGGGGACAGCTTCGGGTGCGCGGCGTCGCGGCCCTCGGTCAACCGGCGCACCGAACCGGAACCGTCGCGCAGGTACACCTGCGCGGTGGCCTCGTCGCGGAGGCTGGTGAACACCACCAGGTCGCCGCGGGTCGCCGGGTCCTCGTCGAAGTGCGCGGGCCGCTCGTCCAGCAGCGGTTCCGAGGTCTTCCCGTCCGCGGACCCGGAGGTGTCGTCGACGAGGCCGATGCTGCGGTGCCCCGGCCCGGAGAACGCGATGCGGCCCGCCGGCGGATCCTGCTGCGCCGTCGCGGGCGGCAACCAGATCAGCCCGCACAGCACCACGAGCACGCCGAACAGGGCGCCCCCGACGCGCACCCGCCCGCGCCGGAACGCGCCCGACACCTGCATTCCCCACCTCCGAGCTCGGAACCCCGTCCGATCCTGTCCGCAGCCGGGGGCACCCGGGAGGTCCGCTCAGGCACCGGGGCGGGAAGCCCGCAGGGGACTTTCGGGCAACGCGAGGGGAATCAGATCAACCCCTGCCGCATCACGTGGCCGACCGCGTGCGCCCGGTTGCGCAGCTGCAGGCGGGTGGTGACCTCGTGCAGGATGTTCTTCACCGTGCGCTCCGAGTACGACATCTTCCCCGCGATCTCCCCGGTGTCGAAGCCCTCCGAGATCAACCGCAGCACCTCCACCTCCCGCGCCGTCAGCGTCGACAGGTTGAAGCCCTGCGCGTCGGCGGAACTGCGCTGCAACCGGCCCACGTGGTCCAGCAGCCGGGAGAGCATGTCGCCGGGCAGCACGCTCTCCCCGCGCACCAGGGCGGTGATCAGCCCGACGACCCGGTCCTGCTCGGCCTCCGCCCGCCGCAGCACCGCCGACACCCCGCACTCGATGACGATGCGCAGCGCGTTCTGCCCGAACTCGCCGACGATGAGGCCGGTGCGGGTGCTCGGCGTCCGCTGCAACCGCCGCAGCAGCAGCACCGCCTCGTCGTCCACCCGGTCCACCACGACCAGCGACACCTGCGCCTTCTCGTGCTCGTCGAGCTTCAGCACGTCCACCTCGGGACGCGGGCGCAGCTGCGCGGTCACGCCCGCGTGCAGCAGCGGGTCGCCCGCGTGCACCGCGACGGGCACTCTCGTGGTCATGTCCGCTCTCTCCTCACCTCGTGGGTCGTGGCCGGGAGGTCCGGGCAGTCGGGTTGCGTCGGTGCGGGCAGCCGCCCTGCCCGCCCGCTGCCCCCGAGGCCCTGCCGCGGACGGCCGGGGGCACCTAGCTTTCGTCGGGTGAGCACCTCAGCTGTGTGGGAGAACGAGACGATCGTGGTCGCCCCGGGCGGGGAGGCCACCGCGACCCTGACCGTGCACAACGGCACCGACATCGTGGAGGCCTACGAGTTCGAGGTCGTCGGTCGCTGCTCGCCGTGGACCGTCGTCGAACCGGCGCGGCTCTCGCTCTACCCGGGGACGCGGGGCAGCGTGACGCTGGTGCTGCGCCCGCCGAGGTCTCCCGAGGTGCCCGCCGGGGACGTACCGCTGGCGGTGCGGGTCACCCCGGTGGAACGGCCCGAGCTGGTGGCGGTGCCCGAGGCGACCGTGCACGTCGAACCGTTCCAGCAGCTGCGCGCGTGGCTGGCGCCGCAACGCCGCCGGGCCTGGCGCACCGGCCGCTTCCACGTGGTGCTGCACAACCAGGGCAACACGCCGATCGACGTGCCGCTGGAACCGGGGGACGCCGCCGAGGAACTCCGGTTCCGGCTGGAGGAATCTCGGCCCCGGGTCGAACCGGACGAGCAGGTGGAGGTGCGGCTGCGGGCGCGCGCCGCGAAGCTGATCTGGTTCGGTGCCCCGGTGCGCACGCCGTTCGTGGTCACCGCCTCGCCGGTCGCGGTCCACGACGCGGTGACGGCGCCCGCGGGTGCCGGTGCGTTTCCGGCGACGGGGTTCGAGGCGTACCCGGAGCAGCTGGACGGGGAGCTGCACCAGCTGCCGATCCTGCCGAAGTGGCTGCTGGCGTTGCTGGCGCTGCTGCTGGCGCTGCTGATCGCCTGGTTCGCGCTGCTGAAGCCGACGCTGGAGTCCGCGGCGAAGGAGGCCGCGGAAGAGCGGGCGCAGGAGATGGCGCGCAACGGCGAACTCGCCCCCGCTCCGCAGCCGCAGCCCGAACCGCCGCCCCCGGCGGAGGAACCGGGCGGGGACCAGCAGGACCGACCGCCCGGAACCGTTCCGCCCGGGAGCAACACCGTGCCGGGCGGCGGGCAGTTCTCCACGACCATTCGAGTGGCCACGAATGGCGGAGAGGCCGGTGCCCAGCCCTACATCGTCCCGGAGGGGAAGGTGTTCTACATCACCGACTTGGTGCTGGCGAACTCCCAGGGCGATGAAGGAGTGCTCACCATTTGGTTCGGCGGTCGCATGGTCACCACGATCGCGCTGGAAACGTTCCGGAACCAGGACTACCACTGGGTCACGCCCATCGAAGTCCCCGCGGGTGGACGCGTCGTCGGCGAGGTGAATTGCGCCCTGCCCGGAACTCCGCCGTCGGGGCAGCGCGCGCCGCGGTGCGTGGAGGTGCTCAACGTCAGCGGGGTGCTGCGGGATCTGCCGCGGTGACCCGGTGTTCCCGGATCCCGTCCGTCCGGAGCACCTCGGCCGCGGGGCGCTCCGGCGGCCCGCTCGGTACCCCGACATGCGCACCCCTCCCCGAATCGATCCCACGCCGCCCGATCGGCGTCCCCTGATCCAGCGAAGCACGAAATGCCGAACCCGGCCAGGAAGATCCACAGGAAGAACGGGCGCGCGCATTTCTTCCGGCCCGGAACCCGTGCTCGGCTGATCGAGTGCATTTCCGCTGCCATTCGGGTGCGTCCGTTCGAGCAGTGGGAATGCATCCGGTGACGGCGAGATCACCGGGCCGGGGAATGGCGCGATCGCGGACGTTGTGCCGTGCGAAGCATCTCCGGATAATGGTGTCCGGAGATCATCGGGGGCTCGGGGAGAACGTCGGTACCGCAGCGTGGCGGCCTGAATTCCGGCGCGGTACGCCGGCGGACCCGGCCCGCCGCTGCGGGAGAAGTGGTGGGGTACATGGCGCAGGTCGGTCCCGGCGACACCCCGCACCCCGGTTTCGGGACCGCGCTCCGGCGGCGCCGCGCCCGTGCCGGCCTCACCCAGGAGGAACTGGCCCGGCGCACCGGCATCAGCGCCCGCGCCATCGGCGACATGGAACGCGGACGGGTGGCCCGCCCGCAGGCCCGGACACTGCGTTCGCTGGCCGCGGCCCTCGCCACCGACGAGGGGGAGCTGCGGAACCTGTTGCCGCGCCCCGGGATCGGAACGCCGGAGGCCGCACCGGCTCCGCCGGACCCGGGCTGGGGCGGGATGCTGTGCGCGCTGCCGCCCGAGATCGCCGACCTCACCGGCCGCGACATGGCGGCCGCCGAGCTGCGGACCGTGGCCGCAGCGGAGCGCCGCCCCCGCAGCGCCCCCGTCGTGGCCGTCACCGGTCCGCCCGGAGTCGGCAAGTCCACCTTCCTGGTGCACACCGCGCACCGGCTCGCCGAGCACTACCCGGACGGCTGCCTCTTCCTGCCGATGCACCGGTACGGGCGGGTGCGCCCGGAGCACGCGCTCGGGGTGGTGCTGCGCGCGCTCGGCGTCGCCGAGAACCGGCTGCCGCCCGGCGCTGACGCGCGCTCCAGCCTGTACCGCTCGCTGTTGCAGGGCCGCCGGGTGCTGCTGGTCCTCGACGACGTCACCGACGAGGCGCAGGTGCGGCCGCTGCTGCCCAGCGACCCGGACTGCCTGCTGCTCGTCGCCGGGCGCGGCGGGCTGGCCGGGTTGGAATCGGTGGCGCGGATCCCGCTGGACGTGCTAGCCCCGGCCGATTCGGTGCGGCTGCTCGGCGCCATCGCCGGGGACGAGCGGATGAGCCGCGAGCCGTCGGCGGCCGTGGCGCTGGCCGAGCTGTGCGGGCACCTGCCGCTGGCGCTGCGGATCGCGGGCAACCGGCTCGCCGGGCGCCCCACCTGGCTGGTGTCCGACCTGCTGCGGCGGCTGGCGGACCGGCGCGGGCGGCTCGACGCGCTCACCGCGGGCGACCTGGCGGTGCGGCCGGTGCTCGCGGCGGTCCACCGGCGGTGCGGTGAGCTCGCCCGGACCGTGTTCCGGCGGCTCGCGCTCGCCAGGGACGGGGAGATCACGGTGCGGCGGGCCGCGCTGCTCGCGGAGCTCGACGTCGACTCCGTCGAACGGGCGCTGGAGGAACTGGTGGACCTCGGCCTGCTGGACTGCGTCGCGGGCGGCGGGCGCTACGCCCTGCCCGAACTGCCGCGGCTGTTCGCCGAGGAACGGCTCCGCGCGGAGGAACCGGGCCGGGAGGAGGCGGTGCGGGCGGCCGACCGCGCCTGCTCGGTCCCGCCGCGCCCTGCCGCGGGCCCCCGGCCGCAGCACCTGCCGCAGGTCGCGGGCCGCGAGCAGCGCCGCGCCGCGGAGCCCCCGCTGCTGGGAGCGCTGCGCCTGCCCGAGGGGTTCGTCCGGCCGGACTAGCCGGACTTCCGCACTAGCGGGACTTCCGCGCGAACGGCCGCTGACCGGGGGTTCCCGGTGGTGGCTGGTCACGCGACGGGGGAGTGGGCCACGATGTTGCCCCATGCGCACCGTGGTGTTGATCAATCCAGCTTCCGGCCGGGGCCGCGGCGCGGCCGTCGCCGCGCAGGCCGTCCGGCGGTTCCGCGTGGTCTCGGCGGTCCGCGTCGTGATCGCCGCCGACGCCGCCGAGTTCGCCACCGCCGCCCGCGCCGCGGTGGGCGACGACGTCGACGTGCTGGCCGTGGTCGGCGGGGACGGTGCCGCGCACGCCGCCGTGCAGGCCTGCGCCGGGGCGCGCACCGCGCTGGCGATCATCCCGGTGGGTACCGGCAACGACCTGGCCCGCGCGCTCGGCCTGCCCGCCGACCCGCTGGAGGCCGTGCGGGCCGCCACCGACGCCGTGCAGGGCGGGCACCGGCGGGCGCTGGACCTGGGCCGCGTGGTCGGCGGGCAGCGGTTCGCGACCGTGCTGTGCGCGGGGTTCGACGCCCAGGTCAACAGCAGGGTGAACCGCTCCCGGTTACCCATCGGGCGCGCCCGCTACGACGTGGCCGTGCTGCGCGAGCTCGCCCGGCTGCAGGCCATGCCGCTGCGGGTCGAAGCGGACAACGTGGTGCTCGACGTGGCCGCGACCTGCGTGGCCGTCGGCAACACGCCCTACTACGGCGGCGGGGTGCCGATCTGCCCCGGCGCGGACCCGACCGACGGCCTGTTCGACGTGACCGTCGTCGGGGAGGTGGGGCGTGCCGACCTGCTGCGGGTGCTGCCCGCGATCCGCACCGGCGAGCACGTCGAGCACCCCGCGGTGCGCACGCTGCGGGCCCGCTCGGTGCGGCTCGGCGGCGGCAACGGCTGGACCGCGTTCGCCGACGGCGAACCGCAGGCCAGGCTGCCGGTGAGCCTGCGCTGCCAGCCCGCCGCGCTCCAGGTGCTCGCCCCGGCCGCTGCGAAGAGCGACGCGGCCTGAGCTGCCCGTTCACCTCGGGTGGCTGTGAGCCGTTCGCACTCCGACATGTCGCATCCGGATCGCTCGGGATCGGATGAGAAGAATCCCGGTTCGCCCCGTGACCCGGTGGCCCAGAACCCGGGCGCCGAGAACCCGCCCGCGGTGGAGCCCGGTTCCGCCGACGCGTCCCCCGGGAGCGCGGGCCCGCCGCGCCGCCACCGGACCCGGGGCGGCCGCCGCACCGGTGCGCAGGCCCAGGGCGACCGGCCCGCCGGTGCGCGGGACCGGGGTGACCGGTCCGCCGAGCGGAACCGGGAAGACGGGCCCGCCGACGAGCACGCCCGGGAGGACCGGCCCGCGGAAGGGCAGGATCGAGACGTCCCCACCGGCGAACCGGACCGGGACGGCCGCTCCGCCGCGGAAGGCGCTCGACGCCGTCCCACCGGCGAGCAGGCCCGCCGCGGCGCGGACGCGGACGACGCCCCCGCCTCGCCCGCCGAGTCCTACGCCGCGCACCGCCGCCGCAGCGCGCACCCGAAGTTCGCCGAGTTCGCCGGTTCGCTGAGCTTCGAGCTCGACGCGTTCCAGCGCACCTCCTGCCAGGCCCTCGAATCCGGCCACGGCGTGCTGGTCTGCGCGCCCACCGGCGCGGGCAAGACCGTGGTCGGCGAGTTCGCGGTGCACCTGGCGCTGTCCGAGGGCCGCCGCTGCTTCTACACCACCCCGATCAAGGCGCTGTCCAACCAGAAGTTCGCCGACCTCTGCGAGCGCTACGGCGAGGACGCGGTGGGCCTGCTCACCGGCGACACCTCCATCAACGGGGACGCGCAGGTCGTGGTGATGACCACCGAGGTGCTGCGCAACATGCTGTACGCGGGCTCGCGCGGCATCGACCAGCTCGGTTACGTGGTGATGGACGAGGTGCACTACCTCGCCGACCGGTTCCGCGGTGCCGTGTGGGAAGAGGTGATCCTGCACCTGCCGCAGCACGTGCAGCTGGCCAGCCTGTCGGCGACGGTCAGCAACGCCGAGGAGTTCGGCGAATGGCTCGTGGAGGTCCGCGGCGACACCACCGTCGTCGTCGACGAGCACCGGCCGGTGCCGCTGTGGCAGCACATGCAGGTCGGCTCCCGGATGTTCGACCTGTTCGGCGGCGAGACCTCGGAGCGGGAGCTGTCGCTGAACCCGCGGCTGCTGCGCCACACCCAGGAGCTGTCCCGGGTGCACTCGCCGTACGGCCGCGGCCGCGGCGGTCCCGGTGGCGGCAGGCGCAAGGGGCCCCGGCCGCCGCGGTTCTTCGCACCGTCGCGGGTGGAGGTCCTGGACAGCTTGAACTCGGCGGGCCTGCTGCCCGCCATCGTGTTCATCTTCAGCCGCGCGGGCTGCGACGCGGCCGTGAGCCAGTGCATGCGCGCGGGACTGCGGCTCACCGGCGAGCACGAGGTCGACGAGATCCGCGAGGTCATCGAGGAGCACACCAGCTCGCTGCCCGAGGCGGACCTGTCGGTCCTCGGCTACTGGGAGTGGCGCGACGCGCTGGAGCGCGGGATCGCCGCGCACCACGCCGGCCTGCTGCCCGCGTTCAAGGAGACGGTGGAGGAGCTGTTCGTCCGCGGCCTCGTCAAGGCCGTGTTCGCCACCGAGACGCTCGCCCTCGGCATCAACATGCCCGCCCGCACCGTGGTGCTGGAGCGGCTGGTCAAGTTCAACGGCGAATCGCACGTCGACCTCACGCCCGGCGAGTACACGCAGCTCACCGGGCGCGCGGGTCGCCGCGGCATCGACGTGGAGGGCCACGCCGTCGTGGTGTGGCAGCCGGGCGTGGACCCGAAGCAGGTCGCGGGGCTCGCCTCCACCCGCACCTACCCGCTGCGCTCCTCGTTCCGGCCCGGCTACAACATGGCCGTGAACCTGGTGCAGCGGGTGGGCCGGGACGCGGCGCGCGACCTGCTGGAGCAGTCGTTCGCGCAGTTCCAGGCGGACCGCTCGGTGGTCGGCATGTCGCGGCGGGTGGACCGCAACGCCGACGCCCTGGAGGGCTACGCGGAGTCGATGACCTGCCACCTCGGTGATTTCGCCGAGTACTTCTCGCTGCGCCGCCGCATCTCCGAGCGGGAGAAGGTGCTGGCCAGGCAGAACCGCGCGTCGAAGCGGGCCGAGGCGGCGAAGTCGCTGGAGAAGCTGCGCAAGGGCGACGTCATCCAGGTGCCCGCGGGCCGCCGCTCCGGGCTGGCCGTGGTGATCGACCCGGGCCTGGAGCCGATGGGGGAGCCGCGCCCGCTGGTGGTCACCGAGGACCGCTGGTCCGGCCGGTTGTCCGTCGCCGACTTCACCTCCCCGGTGGAGGCGCTGGGCCGGATGCGGCTGCCCAAGCACGTGGACACCCGGTCGCCGAAGTCGCGCCGCGACCTGGCCTCCAGCCTGCGGGACACCGGGATCTCGGTGGGCGGCGGGCGCGGCGGGCGCCGCTCCGACGTCGGGGACGACGCCGAACTGGCCAGCCTGCGCCGCGCGCTGAAGGCGCACCCGTGCCACGGCTGCGACGAGCGGGAGAAGCACGCCCGCTGGGCCGAGCGGTACGAGCGGCTGCGGTCCGAGACCGAGCACCTGCGGCGCAAGGTCTCCACCACCACGCATTCGCTGGCGCGCGCGTTCGACCGGATCATCGGCCTGCTCGCCGAACGGGACTACGTCACGCCGGACGACCCGGAGCAGCCGGTCACCGAGAACGGCAGGCGGCTCACCCGGCTCTACAGCGAATCAGACCTGCTGGCCGCGGAATGCCTGCGCGCCGGGATCTGGCGGTCCTTGCAGCCGGCGGAACTCGCGGCCGTGGTGTCCGCGCTGGTCTACGAGTCCCGCCGGGAGGGCGCGGTCTCGCCGCCGGTGCCGTCCGGGGCGGTCGCCGACGTGCTGGACAAGACCTGGGACGTGTGGGGCGAGCTGGAGGAGGACGAGCGCAGGCACAAGCTCGACCGCACCCGGGAACCCGACGCCGGGTTCGCGTGGCCGGTGTACCGGTGGGCGCGCGGCGAGTCGCTGGAGCGGGTGCTCACCGCCGCCGAATCCACCGGTCACGAGCTGTCCGCGGGCGACTTCGTGCGCTGGTGCCGCCAGGTGGTGGACCTGCTCGACCAGATCCGCGACGTCACCGGCAAGTCCGATCCGGTGGGTTCGGCGGCGGCGAAGGCCGTCACCGCGATCCGCCGCGGGGTGGTCGCCGCGGGCGCCGTGTGATCGGCCGCCGCGCCCGGATCGGTTGCGGCGGCGGCTGATCGCCGTCGGCCGCGCGACCCGGCGGGGTCATGGCGCGATGGCGCGCTGTGATTGGATTCGGGGGTGCGGTGCGTCGGGGGTCGCGCGCCGCGCCGGAACTTTCAGCTTTCCCGGAGGTACTGGATGAGCGGCCCCAACGGCCCGTCCCAGCAGGGCGGTCGGCCGGCGCAAGGGCACCCCGGTTCCGCGGCCGGTGCCGGTCAGCGGACCAACCCGGGGCTGCCGGTTCCCGGGCGCCGTCCCGGGCGACCGGGCCAGGGCAGGACCGGCCAGGGCGGCGCGGAGCAGCAGGGCAGGGCGACGCAGCCGGGTCAGACCCAGCCGGGTCACACCCAACCGGGTCAGCCGCAGCCCGGCCAAGCCCAGCCCGGCCAGAGTCAACCCGGCCAGACACAGCAGACCCAGACCCGGCCGGGGCTTTCCCACCCGGGGCAGGCCCAGCCCGGTCACTCCCACCCCGGCCGGACCCAGCAGATCGGCCAGCGCCCGCCGCGCCCGGACCAGCAATCCCGCCCGCGGCAAGGGGAATCCGGTGCGCAGCAACCGGGACCGGACCGCAGGACCGGCGCCGCGAACCCGGGGCAGCAGCCCCGCACCGGCGACGCCGGCGGGCGTCCGCGGGCCACCGGCGCGGAATCCACCCACCCGAACCTGCCGCCGATCGTCGTCGGCCCGCGCGGCCGCGGCTGCGCGCCGACGCCATCGCCGCGCACGAGGTCGAAGGTGCCGTGGGTGTTCGGCGGCGCGGTCCTGGTGACCGTCGCCGGGTCGCTGGCCGTCGTCGGCTTCGTGCACCCCGGCGTGCTGGTGCACGACCGCTTCGACCCGGAGAGCGTGCAGCAGGGCGTGGCGCAGACGCTGCGCGACTCCTACCACCTCGGCACCGTCGAATCGGTGAGCTGTCCGGCCGAGCAGCAGGTGGTGCCGGGCAACCGGTTCGACTGCCAGGTGACCCTCGGCGGCGGGACGAAGCCGGTGTCGGTGACCGTCCGGGACGCGAGCGGTACCTACGAGGTCGGCTACCCGCGGTAGGGAGCCGGGAATTCGCTCGACGCGCGGCCCGGCACTGGGCAGGATGCAGGCGTGACCGACGTCGACGTGCGGCCGCTGGCCGAATCCGAGTACCGCCCGAGCTTCGACCTGTTCCTGGCCTCGCTGCACGAACCGCAGCGCACCGGGGACGAGCGCTGGCAGCGCCCCTCGACCAGGTACGAGCCGGGCCGGGTGTTCGGCGCGTTCCTCGACGGCGAGCTCGCCGGTACCGCCCTGTCGATGACCTCGGCCCTGGAGGTGCCCGGCGGCGCGGTGCTGCCCGCCGCCGCGGTCACCGGGGTGGGGGTGCGCGCGGACCGCACCCGGCGCGGTCTGCTGCGGGAGCTGATGCGCGCGCAGCTGACCGAGCTGCGGGAGCGCGGTGAGCCGCTGGCGGTCCTGCACGCCTCGGAGACGCGGATCTACCCGCGCTTCGGCTACGGCCTCGGAACCCGGTCGCAACGGGTGCAGGTGGCCCGCACGCACGCCGAGCTGCGCCCGGACGCACCGATCGGTGGGCAGGTGCGGCTGGTCGACGGGCCCGCGGCGGAGAAGCTGCTGCCCGAGCTGTACTCCCGCATCGCCGCGGGTAGGCCCGGCCTCATCGCCCGCGGCGAGGGCTGGTGGACCACCCGGCTGGCCGGGACGGTGGAGAACGGGGGAGCGCTGCGGGTCGCGGTGCACTCCGACGACTCCGGCACCGACGACGGGTTCGCGCTCTGGGAGCCGTCGAAGACCGACCACCACTTCGGCGACGGGTCGATCCGCATCCTGGTGAGCGACATGCACGGTGCGGACGACGCGGCCACCGCTTCGCTGTGGCGGTTCCTGCTGGGCCTGGACCTGGCGACCTCGGTGATCGCCGTGGACCGCCCGCTGGACGAGCCGCTGCCGTGGTGGCTCGCGGACCGGCGCGGTTGCGGCGTGGACCGCGTCGACGACGACCTGTGGGTGCGGCTGGTGGACGTGCCCGCGGCGCTGGCCGCGCGGTCCTACGGCGCGGCCGAGCCCGTCGTCGTCGAGGTGCGGGACCCGTTCCTGCCGCAGAACTCGGGCCGCTACCGGATCGGGCCGGGTGGCGCGGAACCGGTCGCGGACGCGCCGCAGCTGGGCCTGGACGTGGACGTGCTGGGTTCGCTGTACCTGGGCGACGTCCGGCCGAGCACCCTCGCCGCGGCGAACCGCGTCGAGGTCCACGAGCCGTCGGCGCTCGCCGCCGCCGACCGCCTCTTCGCCGCTGCGCGCCCGCCGTGGTGCGGCACCCAGTTCTGACCGGGACGGTCGAGCGGCACCGGGTCAGAGCGCGGCGATGAGCCGGTCCAAGGGCCCGCCGAGGCCCCACCAGGTGCCGAGCTCGGCCAACCGGTCCGGGTCGGCCGGCGCGGCGGGAGCGGTGTCCGGCCGGTCCAGCACCACGGGCGCGTCCCGCACGACCCGCACCACGGTGGGCGCGGCGGCGAGGTAGTCGGCGGCGTCGGCGAGCTTGCCGCGCACCCGCGGCGTGAGCCGCCGGTCGCCCTGCTCGGAAGCGGCCAGCAGCGCCGCCAGCGAACCGAACTCGGTGATCAGCTTCGCGGCCGTCTTCTCCCCGATGCCGGCCACCCCGGGCAGCCCGTCCGAGGGGTCGCCGCGCAGCACGGCCATCTCCGCGTACGCCTCGCCCGCGCGAGCGGGGTCCAGCGCGTAGCGCTCGGCGAGTTCGTCCGGGCCGAAGTCCTGCGCCTTCGCCAGCCCGGCCCCGACGTAGCGGACGCGCACCGGCGTCGGCGCCGGGCGCACCAGCTGGAACAGGTCGCGGTCGCCGGTGACGACCTCCACCGGGTCGGTGGTCTCGCGTTCGGCGAGGACGCCGATCACGTCGTCGGCCTCGTAGCCCTCGGCCTCCGCGGTGGCCACGCCGAGCGCGTCCAGCACGTCCAGGATGATCGGGATCTGCGGGCAGAGGGTGTCCGGCACCTCTTCGGCGTCCGGGTCCGCCTCGGCGACCCGGTGCGCCTTGTAGGACGGCAGCGCGTCCACCCGGAACTGCGGCCGCCAGTCGTTGTCCAGGCAGGCCACCACGCGGGTCGGCCGCCGTTCGCCGATGAGCTTCGCGAGCATGTCGCAGAACCCGCGCACCGAGTTCACCGGCGTCCCGTCCGGGGCGGTCAGCGATTCGGGCAGCGCGTAGTAGGAGCGGAACCACAGCCCGGCGGAGTCGATCAGCATCACAGAACCCGTCACGGCGCACACTCTGTCACGACCGGCCGACGCCGCCCGGCGGAGCGGGGCCGATCCGGGTTCCGCAGGGCTGTCAGATCACTGTCACCAGGCCGCTCGGGGGACGTCCTACAGTCGCAGCAGCCCGGTGCGCACGCGCCGCGCACCGCGGCTTCCCGGCCCTCGTGGCCGGGGTGCGGAGCGGCCCGTCGCCGACCCCCGACCGGTGGGCGGGCCGTTCCGGCCGGGCACGTCGGTCCTCCCCGGGGCGTCGCAGCCCGGCCGGGCGCGGCGGGCCGGGCGGGTCAGCGGCGTCCCGCCCGGTTCCGGCCCGCGGACCGCGGTGCTGATCTTCGGCCCGCGCACCGCCGGAGGAGCGCGGCGCCCGGCGGTTAGGCTAGGTGGCCATGGCCACTGACTCGCTCAAGCAGGATCCCGCGGTGCTCTCCGCCCGGCTCCGCCGCGCCGCGGAGACGGCGGCGCACGCCGACCTGGACGCCCTGCTGATCACCCCCGGTTCGGACTTGCGGTACCTGCTCGGTGCCCGCGGTGAGTCCTTCGAGCGGCTCAGCACCTTGGTGCTGCCCGCCGCCGGCGGTGCCGCCCCGGTGCTGGTGCTGCCGAAGCTGGAGGCTCCCGGTTACGCGGACGTCCCGGCCGACGAGCTCGGCATCGAGGTCGTGACCTGGGTGGACGGCGAGGACCCGCACGCGCTGGTCGCGGACCTGCTGCGCCGCGGCGGTCGCGCCCCGTCCCGGCTGGGCGTCGCCGACGTGACGCCGGCGCTGCACTGCCTGCCGCTGCGCTCGGCGACGGGTGCCGAGCAGGTGCTGGCCGGTTCGGTGCTGCGCGAGCTGCGGATGCGCAAGGACGCCGCCGAGATCGACGCGTTGCGCGCGGCGGGCGCCGCGATCGACCGGGTGCACGCGCGGATGGGCGAGTTCCTCACCGCCGGTCGCACCGAGGCGCAGGTGGGCGCGGACATCGCCGCGGCCATCGTCGAGGAGGGGCACACCGAGGCGGAGTTCGTCATCGTCGGTTCCGCCGCGAACGGTGCCAGCCCGCACCACGCGCTGTCGGACCGGGTGATCGAGGCCGGGGACGTGGTGGTGGTGGACATCGGCGGTCCGATCGCCTCCGGCTACAACTCGGACTGCACCCGCACCTACGCGGTGGGCGAGCCGGCCCAGCCGGACGTGCTGGAGACCTACGCGGTGCTGCAGGCGGCGCAGGACGCGGCGGTGCGGGCGGTGCGCCCCGGAGCCACCGCCGAGTCGATCGACGCCGCGGCGCGGGAACCGATCGCGGCGGCCGGTTTCGGCGAGCAGTTCATCCACCGCACCGGGCACGGCATCGGCCTGGACGTGCACGAGGAGCCCTACATCGTCGGCGGCAACGCGCTGGAGCTGGAGCCGGGCATGGCGTTCAGCATCGAACCGGGCATCTACCAGGCGGGCCGGTGGGGCGCCCGCATCGAGGACATCGTGGTGGTCACCGAGGACGGCGTCCTGAGCGTGAACGAGCAGCCGCACGACCTGGTGGTGCTGCCGGCGTGAGCGACCGGAATTCGGGCGAACTGGAAGCGACCGACCGCGCGATCCTGCGGGAGCTGGCGCACGACGGCCGGTGCAGCTTCACCGATCTGGCCGAGCGCGTCGGGTTGAGCGTGTCGGCGGTGCACCAGCGGGTGCGGCGGCTGGAGCAGCGCGGCGCGCTGCAGGGCTACGTGGCCAAAGTGGACGGTGACCAGATCGGGTTGCCGCTGACGGCGTTCATCTCGTTGACGCCGATCGATCCGGCCGCGCCGGACGACTACCCGCAGCGGCTGGAGCACCTGCCGGAGATCGAGTCGTGCTACTCGGTGGCGGGCGACGAGTCCTACATCCTGCAGGTGCGGGTGGCGTCGCCGCTGGGTCTGGAGGAGCTGCTGCGGCAGATCCGGGAGGCGGCGAAGGTCTCGACGCGGACGACGGTGGTGCTGTCGACGCCGTACGAGCACCGGCCGCCGCAGATCTAGCCCTCGACGTGCTCGCGTGGGGGGGGGGGGGCCGGGGGGGCCCCCCCCGGGGGCGGGGGGGGGGGGGGGGGTGTGGGGGGGGGGGGGGGGGGGGGTGGGGGGGGTTGGGGGGGGGGGGGGGGTGGTAAAGGACTTTTGAGCGCAA
>NZ_JAIUKB010000135.1:0-4423 GCF_020176785.1 Saccharopolyspora sp. 6V
CGGGCCGCCGTCACCAGGGTTTCCACCCCGGCCGACAACGTCGGGTGCAGCTGCGGGGCGAACTGCGGCGAATGGTTCGCCGGCACGTCCCGCTCCACCGTGCCCGCCTCCGACGCGGCCGCGCAGCGCCCCGCGGGCCCCCCCCCCCCCCCCCCCCCCGCTCGGGAGGTCGCCTGGACTACTCGCGCTCCATCTTCGACATGTCGATGCGGCCGCGGACGCAGTACCAGCCGACGACCAGCGCGATCAGGATCACCGGCAGCGCCATCAGGGTGATTTGCCCGGTCTCGTCGAAGCCCATCAGGACCACGACGGAGGCCAGGAACGCCAGCGTGACGTACTCGATGTACGGGGAGAACGGCAGCCGGTAGCCGGGCCGCTCCACTTCGCCGCGCTTGGCCTTGCGCACGAACAGCAGGTGGCTGAGCACGATGATCGCCCAGGTGGCGAGGATGCCGATCGAGGCGAAGTTCAGCACGATCTCGAACGCCTGCTCCGGCACGACCGCGTTGAGCCCGACGCCGACGACGCAGACCGCGGAGGTCAGCAGGATGCCGCCGTAGGGCACCTGGCTCTTGTTCATCGCGCCGGTGAACTTCGGCGCGGAGCCGGCCAGCGACATGGACCGCAGGATGCGGCCGGTGGAGTACAGCCCCGAGTTGAGGCTGGACATGGCGGCGGTGAGCACCACGAGGTTCATCACGTCCCCGGCGTAGGGGACGCCGAGGTTGGCGAGGACGGTGACGAAGGGGCTCTCGCCGTCCTTGTAGGAGCTCCACGGCATCAGCATCGTGAGCAGCACGACGGAGCCGACGTAGAAGATCCCGATCCGCCACATGATCGAGTTGATCGCCTTGGGCATGATCTTCTCGGGGTTCTCCGTCTCACCGGCGGCGACGCCGACGAGCTCGACGGAGGCGTAGGCGAACACGACGCCCTGCATGATCAGCACGACCGGCACGATCCCGGAGGGGAAGACCCCGCCGTTGTCGGAGATCACCGAGAACCCGGCCTGGTGACCGTCGATGGCGTGGCCGGTGACGATCAGGTAGATGCCGATGAGCATGAACAGCACCAGCGCGCCGACCTTGACGATGGCGAACCAGAACTCCATCTCGCCGAACAGCCGCACCGACACCATGTTCAGCGCGAGCACGACGCCCAGCGCGATCAGCGCCAGCACCCACTGCGGGACCGGGGAGAACAGCGCCCAGAAGTGGGCGTAGAGCGCGATGGCCGTGATGTCGGCGATGCCGGTGGTGGACCAGTTCAGGAAGTGCATCCACCCGGCGGTGTAGGCCCCCTTCTCCCCCATGAACTCCCGGGCGTAGGACACGAACGCGCCGGACGAGGGGCGGTAGAGGATGAGCTCGCCGAGGGAGCGGACCACGAAGAACGCGAACAGCCCGCACACCGCGTAGGCGATGGCCAGCGCGGGCCCGGCCTGCACGAGCCTGCCGCCCGCGCCGAGGAACAGGCCGGTGCCGATCGCGCCGCCGATGGCGATCATGTTGATGTGCCGCGCCTTCAGCGACTTGCTGTAGCCGGCGTCTCCGGCGTCGACGGGCTGCTTCCCGTTCGGATCGCCGCCGGTCTGGAGGGTTTCTTGGCTCACTGTGTCCGGAATTTCCGTTCTGCTCGTCCACGCGGTCGGCCTGCGCGGTTGCTCGCGACTCCTCGGGGTCGCCGTTCCGGACGCTCGGGGGTTCGCCTCGATGCGCGGATTCGCCGGCGTGGAGGGTCTTTCTCAGGGCACACCGGGCCGGGCGACCACGTTCCGGCGGCCCGCGCAACCCGTTCCGATGCTTGGGACGGAATGGTGCGGCGCACACGCTCAGTTGTCAAGATCCACACCGCCTCACCCGAATCGAGCAGCATTCCCCAGAGAAAGTGTAATGAACGTCGCAGACAGTACCTGTTTTCCTAGGTCAACGCCCAGCGGAGGAACTCGCAGGCCAGAGGCTTGCCGAGTGACTGGTGAGGGGTTTCCCGACACCCTGAGTTCCACTTCCGTCCACCCGACGGGGGACCTCCGGCGGAGTGTTCAATCCGGCGGGCAAGAATGCCGGGACCCCCATTCAGCGTGCCTACAGGACAATTCCGGCGCTCGCCGAAATCAATTCTTAACTCGCCGGAACGTCTCCGCCGCGTCGGCGCGGCGCCGCCCGAACCGGGCGCGATCGCGAGGATGACGCCCCGCGCCAGCAGGCTCGCCCGCGTCCCGGCGGCGGCGCTGAAGGCCATCGACACCAGCACCGCCACGATCGCCGCGGCCACCAGCAGCGGCAGCACCGGGTAGGCCCATCCTGATCCGCAAGACCGCCGGCTCCTCGCGCTCCCAGCGCCGCCGCAGCACCGGACAGCACTCCCGCCGCGGGCACCCCGCGCGAGTCGACCCGGTGCGTCCACGCCGGGGCGTCCCCGCGCTCGCCGAGCACGGGACGAGGTGCGGAGCCCGGAGTTGAGCACCGACAGCACCGCCACCAGGATCACCGCCCGCAACGCCACCCCGGCTCCCGGGATGCCGATGGTGTCGAAGACCGCCACGAACGGGGATTCGCCGACGACGAGGGTGTTCGCGGATCCGAACACCGGGGCGATGGCGGTCAGCCCTGCCGGGTGGGCCGCAGGACGATGTCGCCGATCTCCACGTCGTCCGGCTGTTCGACGGCGAACGCGATGGCGCGGGCGACGGCGTCGGGCCCGATGCCGAGTTCGGCCATGTGCCGCTGGTACTGCGCGCGCTGCGCCGGATCCTCGACGTGGTCGACGAGTTCGGTGCGGACGTAGCCGGGCGAGATGGTGGTGGTGCGCACCGAGCCGTCGGTGGATTCCTGGCGCAGCGCCTCCATCGTGGTGCGCACCGCGTTCTTGACCCCCGCGTAGACGGCCTGCGTCGGCACGATCTTGAGGCCGGAGGTGGACGCGGTGGTGACGAAGTGCCCGCGGCCTTGGCGGTGGAACAGCGGCAGCGCGGCGGAGATGCCGTGCAGCACGCCGCGCAGGTTGACGTCGACCATGGCGTCCCAGTCGTCGACGTCGAGGTCGGTCATGGGCGCGACGCGCGCGATGCCCGCGTTGCTCACCAGCACGTCGAGGCGCCCGTAGCCCTCGACGGCCCGGTCGACGAGCCGCTGCAGGTCGGCGCGGCGGGTGACGTCGACGTCGAGCGCCTCCGCCCGTCCGCCGTCGGCGCGGATGCCCGCGACGAGCTCGTCCAGCCGGTCGGTGCGGCGGGCGCCGAGCAGGACGGTGGCGCCGCGGGCGGCGAGCTCCCGCGCGGTGGCGGCGCCGATCCCGCTGCTGGCCCCGGTGATGGCGATGATCTTGTCGTTCGGCCCGTTCATCCCACTGGCTCCAGGTCTAAGCTGACAGTTGTCCGGTTGCGGTCGTCACCGTATCGGACAACTGTCCGATTGTCCGCCGGAGGAAGCCCACCGAAGGGAGCACCGTGGCCGACCGAGAACTGCGCTCCGATGCCGCCGCCAACCGCGACCGCATCGTCGACGCCGCGCGCGACGCGCTGAGCAGGTCCAACGGTGCGGCGGCCGAGCTGAAGCTGCACGCCGTCGCCAAGTCGGCCGGCGTCGGCCAAGGCACCCTCTACCGGCACTTCCCCACCCGCGAGCACCTGCTCGCCGAGGTCTACCGGGAGGAGCTGGGCCAGCTCGTCGACGAGGTGCCACCGCTGCTGGCCGAGCACGCGCCGCTGGAGGCGATGACCCGCTGGCTGCAGCGGCTCGTCGAGTACGCGCGGGTGAAGCGGGGCGTGATGGCCGCGATCGAGGCGTCGGCCTGGCAGGACCTGCACGCGGGCCAGCACCACCGCATCGACGAGGCGCTCGGCGCGCTGCTCGACCGGGGCGAGGCGGCGGGCGAGTTCCGCGCGGACATCGACGCCGCCGACGTGCTGCTGCTGCTCGGCGGGCTGTCCCGCATCCCCGAAGCCGAGTGGGACGCACGCGCGCCGACCCTCGTCGAACTCGTCGTCAACGGCCTCCGGGCGAGGTGATCAGGCCCAGGGTGCGGGCGGCTTCCACCGCCGTCCACAGCGCGGTGATCCCGTTGGTCGAGGTCGCGTGCTCAACACCGGCCCGAGCTCGGGCAGCGTCGGCTCGAACCAGGACGCCGGGCCCGGATCCGGGGGTCCGGCAGGTCCAGAGCGCGCCGGCCCCAGTGCCCGAGGCAGTCCCACGGGTTGTCGTTGGGCAGTCCGAACGGGCCCTCCGCTGCCTTCTTGGGCACGACGAGCACGGCGTCGAGCCGCTGGTGGCGCCAGAGGTGCGGGCAGCGGCGTCGACGCCGCCCGAGCGAGATCGCTCCGTGAAGCGGCGAGGCCGGACGCTCCGTCGACCACCCACCCGACCGAGACGTGAGTGAACGGACCGTTCGTCCAACCAGATCGGACGAACGGTCCGTTCAC
>NZ_JAIUKB010000136.1:0-23912 GCF_020176785.1 Saccharopolyspora sp. 6V
TTCTGGGGGGGGGGGGGGGGGGGGGGGGTTCGGTGTGGTGGTTTCGGTGCGGGGGGGGTGGGCTTCGACGTCGAAGCCCGCGTCGGGCGAAGCGGCGCCGAGGTGCGCTTTCGGCGAAGAACAGCCGCAGGTTCGCCGCTATGTCCCGGTCGCCGAGCCGCCCGGCGAGCGCGAGGCTGCGCCGCAGCGGCCGCACGACGCGGCCGAGGTCGCCTCGTTCCCGGTCCACCCGCCCGAGTTCGAGGCGCACCGAGAGCTCGGCGGCGCCGTCGGATAGCGAACGGGCGGTCGCCATCGCGTCGATGAGGTGCGAACCCGGTTCCACCCCGAGCTGGTAGCCGCGGCCGGGTCTGGGACGAACTTCCGCCCGTTCGGCGGAGATCAGCCGTCGAACCGGTCCGCGCGGAGCGCGTGCAGGAACGCCGACCACGCGGCGGACGACATCCGCAACACGCCGCCGTGGGGGTCCTTGGAGTCGCGGGCGGCGATGGTGTCGTCCAAGTGGGCTATCTCGACGCAGTATTGAACCGAGTTGCTGTAGCTGCTCTTCTGCCAGTGCGATCGCATCGATCTCTCCTGTTCGTCAGCTCCGCCGACGCCACTCGTCGGATTTCCGGTCGATCAGTCGCAACGACTCGTCGGGAGGCAGCGCGATCTTGCGCAGCATTCCTAGTGCTTCTCGCCGCTCCGCGACGATCTGCTTCTCCTCGATGTAGGAGGCACAACCGATGGCCTCCCCGAGGACGAGATCAGCGTGCTCGGCGAATTCCAAGTACAGGAACGGCCCGTCCAGGCCGACGTGCGCCCCAGCGGAGTGCGGCACGATCTGCACGCTCACGTTCGATCGGGTCGCGACGGCCGATACGCGTTCCAACTGCCTGTGCATCGTCTCCGCAGTTCCGGCCTCCCGTTCGAGCACGCTCTGCTCGATCAAGAACTCGAAAGTGCGCTCGCTGTGCAGCTGAGTCTGCCGCGCAGTGCGCTGAGCCAGCAGCTTGTCCAAGTCGTCTTCGATGCCGTGCGGCGCAAGAGCGTGCGCGATGGCCATGACGTACCCGGGCGTCTGCAGCAGTCCCGGGAACAGCATCGTTTCGTAGCTCCGCAAGGTGGTCGCTTCCGCTTCGAAAGATCGGAAGTCGTCCCAGTACTTCTCCAGCGAGCCACTCGGCATGGTCCACCAGTTCGGGCTCGCACCGTTCCGAACCAGCGTCAGCACCTCCTCCCGCTCCCGGCTGGGAACCCGGTACAACCCCAGCAGCGCCGCCACGTCGTCGGTGTTGAGGCCTCGGTGCCCGGATTCCATCCGGCTGATCTTGCTCATCGAGATTCCCAGCGCCTGCGACACCTCCGGCGCGGAAAGTCCGCTGCGCCGCCGCAGATCGCGTAATCTGCTCGCCACTCGGCGCGTCCGCACCGGGACCGCGCTGCTCGTGCTCATGCCACCTCCTGTGCCGTTCGGGAGCAGCTTCTCGGGTTGCCGCCGCGGCAAGCCAGATCCCTCACCCGAAAGATTCATTGCGTGCCAGGGCGGGAAGTTCCGAAGGTGTTCCGCACCAACGGAAATCCGAATCACGGGAGGCACGGATGAGCGAAGCGAAATGGGAGATCACCGCGGCGGGGCGGGCGGAGGCGATCGTGATCACGATGGCCACGCGCGGCATCCACCTCAGCCAGGGCGAGACGCGCGTGGAGGTGGTGAAGGAGCAGCTGGGCGAGCTCTCCGACAAGCTCTACTTCCTGGACATGGCCTTCCAGGGCGACGCCGAGACCGCCGTCGAGGTCCTCTGCGCCCGCTGATCCACCAGGTGAATGGCCCACCCGCCCAAGCGGACTGGGCGAATGGGCCATTCACCTGCGGGGGCCGCGCAGTCGAGGAGCCGCGCGGTCGAGGGAGCGGCGTGCGGGCGCGTGCTAGGTTCGGCGCCGCAACGGCCTCTGGGGGAACAGGACTGGACGTGCGACCTTCCGACGACATGCTGCCCGGGCACGGCGAACCGGCCGCTCCGCGCGAGGAACGCGAGGCGCCGGAGCGCTCGCCGGGACGCAGGGCCGGCGGCATCGCCGCGCAGCTCGCGGTGCGGCTGCTGGTGCTGCTCGTGTTCGCCACCGTCATGGGCGCCACCGGCATCACCGGCACCGACGGCACGCCCACCGAGCGCGGCACCGCGCTGGCCACCGGCTGCGCGCGGGTCGGGCCGATCAGCGCGTCGGGTCTCGGCTGGTGGTGGCGCTGCGAGGCGACGATCCGCTGGGACGACGGCCGCACCGAGCAGCGCACCTTCAAGTACTCCGACCTCACCCCGGACAACACCACGACCCCCGCACCGGTCGAACGCCGCGAGCTCGACAACCGGGGCAGCAACGTGGTGGTCGCATCGGCGGGTGAGTGGGCGCCGCTGGGCTGGGCGCTGTTCGCACCGCTGCTGGGGCTCGCGCTGCTCGGCGTTCACCTGCCCTCCCGGGACGCGGAACGGCGCAGGCGCGCCCGGCTGGGGATCTGGCCGCCCGCGCTGCTCGCCGCCGGGTGGTGGCTGGTCCTCGCGGGCGGGCTCGGCAGCGGTCGGCTCGACCTGCTCGGCTGGGTCCCGGTCGTGGTGGTCGTGGCCGGGCACGCGTTCCTCGCCGTCGGCGCCGGGTTCGCCCTCGCGCGGCGGCGGCACGGCTATCCCGACGTAGAGCCGCCGGTGCCGGTCGGCGGACGGCTCGCCCGCGCGAATCTGCTGCTGGTGCTGGGCATCCTCGGTCTCGGCGCGGCGCTGCTCAGCGGCCAAGCCCCGCTCGGCGTCCTCGCCCTCGCCGCCCTGCCGGTCGTCGCGCTCGGCTTCGGCGTCCGCAGCCGCCTGGTCGCCGGACGCCTCCGCGCCCTGCACCCCGCGGCCTGAGGCGCATGAGGACCGGGCCGGTGAACGGCTCGGTTCGCCCACCCCCAGCCGACGAACCGGCCGCTCACCGCGCGGCTCCCGACCGGCGGACGGACCACAGTGCCGGTCGCTGCGCTCCAGTGCACCACCCGCCGCGCACACGTTCCGCACACGTTCCGCACGACCCCGCGTTGACCTCGGCGCGCTGCGGGATGTTGGATGGGCGCCGAGCGCTGGGGGCGCTCGTGCCGGTGGGTTCGCTCTCCTCCCGGGGGAGCTCTGGGGTTCCGGTGTGCGCGGTGCACGCGCGTGGAACCGTCCGGGCGCCGCGATCGTCGATCGTGGTGCCGACGGGTCGTACCCGGCCGGCGCGAGGCGCGCACCTGGCGCCGCGACAGGCACGACACCGGGGGTTTTCCGCATGGCAGAGCAAACACCGCAGCAGTTCCTCGACTCGCTGCAGGACCGCGCCGACGAGATGGTGCGCCAGTCCCAGCAGCTGCAGGAACAGCTCGGTTCCCTCACCGAGACCGCCACCGAAGGCGGCGTCTCGGTCACCGTCGGCTCCAACGGCGCCCTGCAGGGCCTGGACTTCGACCGGAATTCGATGCAGCGCGGCCCGGCCGAGCTGCGCGACACCATCCTGCGGCTCGCCGCCCAAGCCCAGGGCGCCGTCGCGCACCGGGTCGCGCAGACCGTGGAGCCGTTCGCGGGCGCGTCGGCGATGGAATTCCTGCGAACCCAGCTCCCGGCGGAACCGGACGGGTCCGCCGCGAGTCGGAACGACGATCCGGCCTTCGACGAGGACGAACCGCCGCAGACCTACCTGCGGTGATCACTGGGGAGTGAGTTCATGTTCAAAGTGACACCGGACCGGCTGTCCACGCACGCGCAGTGGCTGGCCGGTCTCGCCGACGACATCGCCGCCGCCGGGCAGAAGGGCGCCGGGGTCTCGTTCGGCGTCGACAGCTTCGGGCTGGTCGGGCAGGCGTTCTCCGGGCAGGCCCGGCAGACCTCGCAGCGGGCCGCCGAGGAGATCGGCAAGTTCGCCGACCTCACCCGGGACCTCGGCGAACGCGTCGAGGCGACCGCCGCCGACTACCGGGACACCGACGTCCGCAACTCCGAGCAGCTCGGGCAGGTGGAGGTATGACCGGCATGCTCACCGACATGGGGTCCGACACCTCGACCGCGGGCGCGGGCATCTTCGACTCGGCGCGCGCCACCTGGAACGCGTTCGAGAGCGAGGACTGGGGCGAGTTCGCGGCCAGCGGCGGGATCCTCGCGCTGGACGGGCTGATCACCGCCATCGACCCGATCGGCTCGGTGCTCGCCGCCGGGGTCGGCTGGTTGATGGAGCACCTGACGCCGCTGCGCGAAGCGCTCGACTTCCTCGCCGGCGACCCGAACGCCATCAAGGAGGGCGCCGACACCTGGCAGCAGGTGAAGACCGACCTGGAGCAGCTGGCCGCCGACATCCCCGGCCAGGTCCAGTCCGGCTGCGCCGACTGGCAGGGCAAGGCGTGCGACACCTACCAGCAGCGCGCCGGGGAGTTCGCCGAGGGCGTCCAGGCCATGGCGATCAGCGCGGGCACCGCGTCCGGCGCGATGGCCACCGCGGGCACCATGGTCGCCACCTGCCGCGGCCTGGTGCGGGACATCATCGCCGCCGTCGTCGCCGAACTCATCAAGGGCGCGCTGGCCGCGCTCGCCGGGTCCGTCGTCAGCTTCGGGGCGACCGTCGCGGGCTACCTCGGCTACGCGGCCGGGCGGGTCGGCATGACCCTGTCGAAGATCGCGACGAAGGTGAGCGAACTGCTCGCCAAGCTCGGCAAGGCCGGGACGCACCTGGCCAAGGCCTTGGAGAGCATGGCGGAGGCGGGCGCGAAGGTCGGTTCCAAGCTCACCGCGGGCGGGTTGTCGGCGTTCCCGACCTCGCCGGGGCTCGGCGGCGCCGCGACCGCCGCCGGGCAGGCCACCTCCCGCGGCGCGGACGCCCTGGGCTCCACCGCGAGCGCGGTCGGCCGCGGCGGCGACGCGCTCGGCAGCGCCGGGGCGCGCACCGCGGACGCGGCCACCGGGCTCGGCAAGAGCGCCGAGCAGCTCGGCGGGCGCGGGGCCGGACTGATGGGCAACGCCGACGACCTGGGCCGGGCCGCCGAACGCACCACCCAGTCCGCTGTGGACAGGGCGACGGCATGGCCGGAAGGCGGCGGCATCAACGGCGCCGCCGCCCGCGACACCGCGGAAACCGTCTCCGACGTGCGCACCCCGGAGAGCGCCGCGGCCCGCGGCCTCCTCGGCGAGGAGCAGTACTACCAGCAGAACTACGACGGGGACGACGGCAAGGACTACAGCCTCTCCGGCACCATCCCGTCCGCGGAGGACCACTTCCCGACCACCTGACCCGTCACTGCCAGTTCTCGCTGCTTCTGCCGCGTGGTGCTCGGGTGGCGGAACCTCAGCGGTTTCGCCGCTGACAGGACACCGACACGACCCGCCGGGCGGGTTCAGCGACGGGCGGTCAGGTGAATGGCCCATTCGACCAGGCTCATCGGGTGAATGGGCCATTCACCTGCTTCGGTACCCGATCGTCGGCGGGACTTCACCGATTTCGCGGTATGCGGCGCTCCCACCTGCCAGGACTCTGGATCGGGTGTCCGCGATCGAGCGCCGCACCGACCCGACCTCCCTGGCCCTGCGCGGCTTGTCCGAGCACGAGTGCGCGCGGTTCCGGAACCGCAACCTGCGCCAGCCCGGCCGCGGGCGACGGGTCCACCGCGTCGAGCTGCGGGACTGGTACGGCGGGCTGAAGTTCCCCGCACCCGCGTGCCACCAGCCGCTGGACAGCCGCGCCCTGGCCGGGGACTCGACCGCGGTCACCGATCCGGTCGACTGCGCCCGCTGCCTGGCGGGGAACCCGGACCCGTTCACCCCCCTCGTCGCCCTCGACGGCGGCCAGCTCCACCTCGCCCTCGAACCCGGAGACGCGTGAACCGAGCCCGCCTTCGTCGTCCCGGCCGAGAAGACACCCCGCACATGAACGGCCCGTCCGACCAGACCGGTCGAACGGGCCGTTCAGCTGGCGGAAGACCGCGTCACGCCTCCAGCAGGACTCCGAGTTCGTCGCGGACCCGGCGGGCCGCCGAGCGGAGGTCGGCCACGGACGGGCCGTGGCCGAGCACGTCGCGGGCCGTGGCGGGCAGCACCGAGGGCAGCGCCGCGCCGAAGGTGGCGCGCAGGCCCTGCACGGTGGCGCCCTGGGCTCCCAGGCCGGGAGCCAGGATCGGCCCGTTCAAGCGGGAGAAGTCCAGCTCCCCCGGCTTGATCGTCGCCCCGGCCACCACGCCGACGTAGCCGAACGGATCGGCCCCGGCGTTGTTCTCCGCCGCCGCGTCCACGATGGACTGGGCGACGGTGCGGCCGTCCTCGGCGGTGGAGCGCTGCAACGCCACGCCCTCCGGGTTCGAGGTGCGGGCCAGCACGAACACGCCGCGCCCGGTCTGCTCCGCGATGCCCAGCGCCGGTGCCAGCGAACCGAAACCGAGGTACGGCGACACCGTCAGCGCGTCCGCGGCCAGCGGCGAGTGCTCGTCGAGGTAGGCGTTGGCGTACGCCGTCATCGTCGAACCGATGTCACCGCGCTTGACGTCCAGCAGCACCAGCGCCCCGGCTTCGCGGGACGCGGCGACGACCTTCTCCAGCACCGCCACGCCCGCCGAGCCGTAGACCTCGAAGAACGCCGACTGCGGTTTGAGCACCGCGACCTCACCGGCCAGCGCCTCCACCGCGGTCATCGCGAACCGCTCCAACGCCGCCGGGCTCTCCTCCAAGCCCCAGGCGTGCAGCAGCGCCGGGTGCGGGTCGATGCCCACGCACAGCGCGCCGCGCGCCGCGACCGCGTCCGCGAGCCGCCGCCCGAAACCGGCCCGGACGGCCGTCACCGCAGCTCACCGCTCTTGCGCAGCGCCGCCTGCAGCGCCTGCAGCGGCCGCACGCCGATGTCGCCGTTGATGACCGCCTCAATGCCCTGCACCGCCGCCGAAGCGCCCTGCACGGTGGTGATGCACGGGATGTCCCGGGACACCGCCGCGGTGCGGATCTCGTAGCCGTCGACCCGCGGGCCCGGGTTGCCGTACGGGGTGTTGACCACCATGTCGATCTCGCCGGCCCGGATCAGGTCGATGACGTCGCGCTCACCGTCCTGCTTGGACTCGTTGTGCTTGCGCACCTCCTTCGCCGGAATCCCGTTGCGCCGCAACACCTCCGTGGTGCCCGAGGTCGCGAGAACCTCGAACCCGAGGTCGGCGAGGCGCTTCACCGGGAACACCAGCGAACGCTTGTCCTTGTTGGCGACCGACACGAACACGGTGCCCGAGGTCGGCAGCGAACCGTACGAGGCGGTCTGGGACTTCGCGAACGCCTGCCCGAAGGAGACGTCGATGCCCATCACCTCACCGGTCGACTTCATCTCCGGCCCCAGCAGCGAGTCCACGCCGTGGCCCTCCGGGGTGCGGAAGCGGTGGAACGGCAGCACCGCTTCCTTCACCGCCACCGGCGCGTCGATCGGCAGGTCCGCACCGTCCCCGGTGGACGGGAGCAGGCCCTCGGCCCGCAGGTCGGCGATGCTCGCGCCCAGCATGATCCGGGACGCGGCCTTCGCCAGCGGCGCCGCCGTCGCCTTCGACACGAACGGCACGGTGCGCGAGGCCCGCGGGTTCGCCTCCAGCACGTACAGCACGTCGTCCTTCAACGCGTACTGCACGTTGAGCAGGCCGAGCACGCCGATGCCCTTCGCGATGGCCTTCGTCGACTCGCGGACCTGCTCGATGTCCTGGCGTCCCAACGTGATCGGCGGCAGCGCGCACGCCGAGTCGCCGGAGTGGATGCCGGCCTCCTCGATGTGCTCCATCACGCCGCCGAGGTACACCTCGTCGCCGTCGCACAGCGCGTCCACGTCGATCTCGATGGCGTCGTCGAGGAAGTTGTCCACCAGCACCGGGTGCTCCGGGGTGACCTCGGTGGCGCGGGCGATGTAGTTCTCCAGCGACGCCTCGTCGTAGACGATCTCCATGCCGCGGCCGCCGAGCACGTACGACGGACGCACCAGCACCGGGTAGCCGATCTCGTCGGCGATGCGCTTGGCCGCGTCGAACGAGGTCGCCATGCCGTACTTCGGGGCGGGCAGCCCGGCCTTGCGCAGCACGTCGCCGAACGCGCCGCGCTCCTCCGCGAGGTGGATCGCCTCCGGCGGGGTGCCCACGATCGGCACGCCCGCGTCGGCGAGCCGCTGCGCCAGGCCCAGCGGCGTCTGCCCGCCCAGCTGCACGATCACGCCCGCGACCTCGCCGGACGCGCGTTCGGACTCGACGACCTCCAGCACGTCCTCGAACGTCAGCGGCTCGAAGTACAGCCGGTCCGCGGTGTCGTAGTCGGTGGACACCGTCTCCGGGTTGCAGTTGACCATCACGGTCTCGAACCCGGCGTCGCGCAGCGAGGTCGCCGCGTGCACGCAGGAGTAGTCGAACTCGATGCCCTGGCCGATGCGGTTCGGCCCCGACCCGAGGATGATCACCTTGGGGCGTTCCCGCTGCTCGACGACCTCGGACTCGGCGCCGGGGTCCAGCTCGTAGGCCGAGTAGTGGTACGGGGTGCGGGCCGCGAACTCGGCCGCGCAGGTGTCCACCGTCTTGTACACCGGCCGCACGTCCAGCCGGTGCCGTAGCGACCGCACACCGTCCTCATCGGACAGTTCGGGGCGCAGCGCGGCGATCTGGCGGTCGGACAGCCCGGAGCGCTTCGCCAGCCGCAGCAGGTCCGCGTCCAGCACCGGCGCCGCGATCAGCTGCTCGCGCAGCTCCACCAGCGCGGCGACCTGGTCCACGAACCACGGGTCGATGCCCGAGGCCTCGTGCACCTGCGCCACGGTGGCGCCCAGCCGCAGCGCGCGCTCCACGGTGTAGAGCCGCCCGTCGTGCGCGATCCGCAGATCGTCCAGAGTGGACTCCAGGGTCGCGCCCTCCGGGTCGCCCTTCGTCCAGAACCCGATCCGCGAGGTCTCCATCGAGCGCAGCGCCTTGCCCAGCGCCTCCTGGAAGGAACGACCCAGCGACATCGCCTCGCCGACGCTCTTCATCGTCGTCGTCAGCAGCGGGTCGGCGCCCGGGAACTTCTCGAACGCGAACCGCGGCACCTTGACGACCACGTAGTCCAGCGTCGGCTCGAAGCTCGCCGGGGTCTCGCCGGTGATGTCGTTGCGGATCTCGTCGAGCGTGTAGCCGATCGCCAGCTTCGCCGCGATCTTCGCGATCGGGAAACCGGTCGCCTTCGATGCCAGCGCCGAGGAGCGCGACACCCGCGGGTTCATCTCGATCACGACCATGCGCCCGGTCTCCGGGTGGATCGCGAACTGGATGTTGCAGCCGCCGGTCTCCACGCCCACCGCGCGCAGCACGTCGATGCCGACGTTGCGCATCTTCTGGTACTCGCGGTCGGTCAGCGTCATCGCCGGGGCCACCGTCACCGAGTCACCGGTGTGCACGCCCATCGGGTCGATGTTCTCGATGGAGCAGATGACCACCACGTTGTCCGCGTGGTCGCGCATCAGCTCCAGCTCGTACTCCTTCCAGCCGAGCACGCTCTCCTCGATGAGCACCTCGTGCACCGGGGACTCGGTGAGGCCCAGCGAGGCCATCCGCTCCAGGTCCTCGTGCGTGTGCGCCATGCCGGAGCCCAGGCCGCCCATCGTGAAGCTGGGGCGGATCACCACGGGCAGCGAGTGCTCGCGGACGAACTCGCGGACCTCGTCCATCGACTTGCACACGGCGCTCTCCGGCGCGTCGCCGCCGATGGAGCGCACGATGTCCTTGAACCGCTGCCGGTCCTCACCGCGCTCGATGGCCTCGATGTCGGCGCCGATCAGCTCCACGCCGTACTTCTCCAGCACGCCGCGCTCGTCCAGCGCCATCGCCGTGTTCAGCGCGGTCTGGCCGCCGAGGGTCGCCAGCAGCGCGTCGGGGCGCTCGGCCGCGATGACCTTCTCCACGAACTCCGGGGTGATCGGTTCCACGTAGGTGGCGTCCGCGAACTCCGGGTCGGTCATGATCGTCGCCGGGTTGGAGTTGACCAGGCTGACCCGCAGCCCCTCCTCCCGCAGCACCCGGCACGCCTGCGTGCCCGAGTAGTCGAATTCGCAGGCCTGCCCGATGACGATCGGCCCGGAGCCGATCACCATCACGTGCTCGATATCAGTGCGCTTCGCCATCAGCGGGCCTCGCTCATCATGCTGGTGAACTCGTCGAACAGGGGCGCGGCGTCGTGCGGACCGGCCGCCGCCTCCGGGTGGTACTGGACGCTGAACGCGGGTCCGTCGAGCAGCCGCAGGCCCTCGACCGTCCCGTCGTTCGGGCAGTAATGGCTGATCTTCGCGGCGCCGAAGTCGGTGCCGAACCGCTCGCCAGCCTCGCCCTCAACCGCGAAACCGTGGTTCTGCGCGGTGATCGCGACCTTGCCGGTGTCCACGTCGATCACCGGGATGTTGATGCCGCGGTGGCCGTAGCGCATCTTGTACGTCCCGCGGCCGAGCGCGCGGCCCAGCAGCTGGTTGCCGAAGCAGATGCCGAACAGCGGCAGCTTGCGGCCCAGCACCTCGCGGGTGAGCTCCACGGCGTGGTCGGCGGTCGCCGGGTCGCCGGGGCCGTTGGACAGGAACACCCCGTCCGGGTTCACCGCCAGCAGGTCGTCCACTGTGGACGACAGCGGCAGCACGTGCACCTCGATGCCGCGCTGGGCCATCATCCGCGGCGTGTTGGACTTGATGCCCAGGTCCAGCGCCGCGACGGTGAACCGCTTCTCGCCCTCGGCGGCCACCATGTACGGCTCGGCGGTGGTCACGTCACCGGCCAGGTTCGCGCCGGACATCTGCTCGGAGGCCGCGACCTGCGCCACCAGCTCCTCGTCGGAGCCCAGCGCCGCACCGGAGAAGATCCCGGCGCGCATCGCGCCGCGCTCGCGCAGGTGCCGGGTCACCGTGCGGGTGTCCAGGCCGGCGATGCCCACGATGCCCTGCGCGCGCAGCTCCTCGTCCAGCGCGCGGCGGGAGCGCCAGCTCGACGGCACCCGCGCGGGGTCGCGCACGGCGTAGCCCGCGACCCAGATGCGCTGCGATTCGTCGTCCTCGTCGTTCCAGCCGGTGTTGCCGATCTGCGGCGCCGTCTGCACCACGATCTGGCGGTGGTAGGACGGGTCGGTCAGCGTCTCCTGGTAACCGGTCATGGCGGTGGAGAACACCGCCTCGCCGAGCGTTCGGCCCTCCTGGCCGTAGGCGGCGCCGCGGAAGATCCGGCCGTCTTCGAGCACCAGTGCCGCCGGGGTGTGCGCGGTCATGCCTGTCCCTCCGGGTTGTCGTCACGTCCTGCGGCAGGCGCCAATGCCCGCACCGCACCCGCCCACTCGTCCTGAGTGGACTTGTCGTCCGCGCGGAAGCCGGTGTCGATGTCCTGGTCCCCCAGGCGCCAGGTCACCACCAGCAGCCCCGCACCGGGAACGACCTTGTTCGCCAGCTTGTGGTCCACCCGCGCGTCCAGCACGGACTCCGCGGGAATCCACATCGGACTCGCGCCGGTCCGCTCCAGCAGCAGGCCCGAGTCGCGCAGCTTCGCCACCGCGTTCGCGCGGTGCCCGATGTCGCCGACCACGATCCGGTCCTGCCAGTCACCGGCCTTCGTGCTGCCCACGTAGAAGCCGCTCTGGTCGGCCAGCAGCGCGGGCCGCTCGGCCACGTCCGCCGGGGCCGCCGGGAACGCGGCGAACTCCGCGTCCTGGCGCCGCTTGCGGTTCAGCCAGCCGCGGCGCATCCCGAAGTACACCAGCGCCAGCAGCGCCAGCAGCGCCAGCACCCACAGCGTCCGCTCCATCAGCGCCGCACCTCGCCCTCGTGCGCGGTGACCCGGCCGCGCAGCAGCGTCGCGCGCACCCGGCCCGGCAGCTCCATGCCCTCGAAAGGCGTGTTCGCCGTGATGCTGGCCAGTTCCGCGCCGCGCACCGTCCAGCGCGCGTCCGGATCGACCAGCGCCAGGTTCGCCGGTTCGCCCACCGCGATCGGGCGGCCCTGGTCGGCCAGCCCGGCGATCTGCGCGGGCCGCTCGCTGAGCACCCGCGCCACGCCGCGCCAGTCCAGCAGGCCCGGCTCGACCATCGTGCGCGCCACCACGCCCAGCGCGGTCTGCAGGCCGAGCATGCCGGGCTTGGCGGCCGACCACTCGCAGTCCTTGTCCTGCGCGGCGTGCGGCGCGTGGTCGGTGGCCACGCAGTCGACGGTGCCGTCCGCCAGCGCCCGCCGCAGCGCCCGCACGTCCTCGTCGGTGCGCAGCGGCGGGTTCACCTTGTTGACCGGGTCGTAGGTGCTCAGCAGCTCGTCGGTGAGCAGCAGGTGGTGCGGCGTGACCTCCGCCGACACGGTGCCCGCGGACTCGCGCGACTTCCACCAGCGCAGGATCTCCGCGGTGCCCGCCGTGGACACGTGGCAGACGTGCAGCGTGCCGCCGGTGTGCCCGGCCAGCAGGCAGTCCCGCGCCACGATCGACTCCTCCGCCGGAGCCGGCCAGCCCGCCAGGCCCAGCCGGGCCGCGTTCGCGCCCTCGTGGGCCTGCGCGCCGACCGTGAGCCGCGGCTCCTCGGCGTGCTGGGCCACCACCACGCCCAGCGCCTTCGCGTACTCCAGCGCGCGGCGCATCACCAGCGGGTCGTGCACGCACTTGCCGTCGTCGGAGAACACCCGCACCCCGGCCGCCGAGCGCGCCATCGTGCCCAGCTCCGCGAGCTGCTCGCCGCCCAGGCCGACCGTCACCGCGCCCACCGGGTGCACGTCGACCAGGCCGATCTCCAGGCCGCGGCGCCACACGTGCTCCACGATCACCGCGTTGTCGGCCACCGGGTCGGTGTTGGCCATCGCGAACACCGCCGTGTAGCCGCCCAGCGCGGCCGCCACCGAACCGGTCTCGACCGTCTCGGTGTCCTCGCGGCCCGGCTCCCGCAGGTGCGTGTGCAGGTCCACGAAACCGGGCAGCAGCACCCCGCCGCCGCCCCGCACGACCTCGTCGGCCTCGACGCCCAGGTCCGCGCCGATCTCGGCGATGACCTCGCCGTCGACCAGCACGTCCACCGGCGTGCCGTCCCCGTAGGGACGGACTTCCTCGATCAGCACCCGGCTCACGCCGCGATCTCCTCTCCGGCCAGCAGGTGGTAGAGCACCGCCATGCGCACGTGGACCCCGTTGCGGACCTGCTCGGTGATCGCCGCGCGCGGCGAGTCCGCCACCGCCGGGGCGATCTCCATGCCGCGCAGCATCGGGCCGGGGTGCAGCACCACCGCGTGCTCCGGCAGCAGCGCCAGCCGCTTCTCGTTCAGGCCGTAGGCGATCGAGTACTCGCGAGCCGACGGGAAGAACCCGCCGTGCATCCGCTCGGCCTGCACCCGCAGCAGCATCACCGCGTCCAGGCCCGGCAGCACCGGGTCCAGCTCGTGCACGACCTCCGCGCCCCAGTGCTCGATGCCGTGCGGCACCAGCGTCGGCGGCGCCACCAGCACCACCTCGACGCCGAGGGTCCGCAGCAGGTGCACGTTCGACCGCGCGACCCGGCTGTGCAGCAGGTCACCCACGATCGCGATCTTGCGCCCGGCTAGCTCGCCGAGGCGTTCCCGCAGCGTCGCCGCGTCCAGCAGCGCCTGCGTCGGGTGCTCGTGCATCCCGTCGCCCGCGTTCACGACCTGGGTGCCCGCCTCGTCCAGCCAGCCCGCGAGCCGGTGCGCCGCGCCCGAAGCCGGGTGCCGCACGATCACGCAGTCCGCCCCGGCCGCCGAGAGGGTCAGCGCGGTGTCCCGCAGCGACTCGCCCTTGCCGACCGAGGACGCGGAGGCCGACACATTGATCACGTCGGCGCTCATCCACTTGCCGGCGACCTCGAACGACACCCGGGTCCGGGTGGAGTTCTCGTAGAACATGGTCATCACGGTGCGCCCGCGCAACGTGGGCAGCTTGCGCACCTCGCGGCCCAGCAGCGTCTGCTTCAGCGTGCCCGCGGTGTCCAGCACCGCGGTCGCCGTCGCCGCGTCCAGGCCCTCGGTGGACAGCAGGTGCCGCATCACCGCACCTCCTCGCTGCGCCGGATGAACACCGAGTCCGCGTCGTCGACCTCCGCGAGCCGCACCGCGACCTCCTCGCTGCGCGAGGTCGGCACGTTCTTGCCCACGTAGTCCGCGCGGATCGGCAGCTCCCGGTGGCCGCGGTCGACCAGCACCGCCAGCTGCACCGCGCTCGGCCTGCCCTGGTCCCGCAGCGAGTCCAGCGCGGCGCGCACCGTGCGGCCGGAGAACAGCACGTCGTCGACCAGCACCACCAGCGCGCCGTCGATGCCCGCGGGCGGCAGGCTGCTCGGCTCCAGCGGCCGGTTCGGTTGTTTTCGCAGGTCATCTCGGTAGAGCGTGATGTCGAGGGTGCCGGTGGGCACCTCCACCCCGCTGAACTCCGCGATCCGGGCGGCGAGGCGGCGCGCCAGCGGCACGCCCCTGGTCGGGACTCCCAGCAGCACCACCCGCGGGGCCTCGGGCCCCTCCGCGGTGGTGTCCAACGCGGTCTTCTCGATGATCTGATGAGCGATGCGGGCGATCGTGCGCGCAACGTCACCGGCCGAGAGCAGCTCCCGCTGCCCGGCCGGGTCCGTCGCGCCCGCCTGCCGGCGTGACGCCACGGTCTGGCCTCCTTCCCCGCCTCACTGGACGGGTCCTTAAAGGATGGTTGATTCCCCAGTGGACGGGATGCGCGTGCACCCGCCCGCCGGAACGAACTTCGGATCGCCACCAGGTGACCACCGGGTTCGCCTTGTACGCTATCAGCGTCCGCAGGTCAATCGTCCGGGTGGTGTGTGCGTACTCGCCCTGGCGGCATAGGAAGACCAACTTGACCTAGTGACACTTGCGAGCGAACATTACTCTCCGTATCAATCTGAGCTTTCCTCCCCGGCATCCGATCTAGGCTGACGGGGCGAATGAAACGGAGAAACGCCACATGGGCGACTACGCCAAGGCGCTGGGCGGCAAGCTCCGCGCTATCCGCCAGCAGCAGGGTCTCTCGCTGCACGGCGTCGAGCAGAAGTCAGGCGGGCGGTGGAAGGCCGTGGTCGTCGGGTCCTATGAACGTGGCGACCGAGCGGTCACCGTGCAGAAGCTCGCCGAACTGGCCGACTTCTACGGTGTTCCGGTCGCGGAGCTACTCCCGGAGGGTCGGGTGCCCTCCGGCGCCGAACCGGCCACCAAGGTCGTGATCAACCTGGAGCGGTTGCAGCAGCTGCCTGCCGAGAAGGTCGGGCCTCTCGCCCGGTACGCGGCGACCATCCAGAGCCAGCGCGGCGACTACAACGGCAAGGTGCTGTCCATCCGGACCGAGGACCTGCGATCCCTCGCCATCATCTACGACATGACCCCCGGCGAGCTGACCGAACAGCTCATCGACTGGGGCGTCCTGCCGCCCGAGGCACGACCCGCTCGGGAGGAGTGAACTCGCGAATGCGGCTGCTGCGGGCCCGCCCCGGAACCCGGGGACGGGGCCGCAGCCGTCCTGCGCTCGGGCCGGGAAACCGATTTCCGGGTGCGGATGCGACAACGCGGGGACGCACCGGCGCCCCCGCGAAGTTCGGCTGATCAGTTCTGCGCGTCGGACTCGGCGCGCTCCCGCGCCGCGGCCTCGGCGGCCTCCAGGTTGCGGATCGACGTCCGCAGCCGGTCGCTGATCCCGGCGATCCGGCCCAGCACGCCGTTGACGAACCGCGGCGAATCGTCCGTGGACAGCGCCTTCACCAGCTCCACGGCCTCGTCGATGGCGACCGCGGGCGGCACGTCCTCGCTCCACAGCAGCTCGTAGAGGCCCAGCCGCAGCACGGCCCGGTCCACCGCGGGCATCCGGCTCAACGTCCAGCCCTCGGAGTGCTCGACGAGCACGTCGTCGATGCGCTGCCGGTTGCCCGCGACGCCCTCGATGAGCGTCACCGAGTAGTCCGCGACGGGCGCGGCCTCGGGCGCGGCGAGCCGCTCGGACAGCAACGTCACCGCGTCGAGACCGCGCAGGTCGGCCTCGTACAGCACGTCCACCGCGCGTTTGCGGGCCTTGCTCCGTGAGCCCAACTCACAACTCTCTTTCCGGTGTCCCCCGCCCGGCGCGAACCGCGGCCCTGCCGGACGCACCGGCGGGGCCGCGGGCGCGGCGGGAACGAATCACTTGGTGTTGACGCGACCCAGGTAGCGCCCGTCGCGCGGGTCGACCTTGACCTTGTCGCCGGTGTTCAGGAACAGCGGGACCTGGATCTCCGCACCGGTCTCCAGCGTCGCCGGCTTGGTGCCGCCGGTGGAGCGGTCGCCCTGCACACCGGGGTCGGTGTGCGAGACGGAGAGCTCCACCGAGGCGGGCAGCTCCACGTACAGCGGCTCGTCGTCATGGCGAGCGATGACCACGTTGCTGTTCTCCAGCATGTAGTCCGCCGCGTCGCCGACGACCGGGCGCGCCACGGTCACCTGGTCGTAGGTGTCCTGGTCCATGAAGACGAAGTCGGTGCCGTCGTCGTAGAGGTAGGTCATCTCGCGGCGGTCCACGTTCGCCGTCTCGACCTTGACCCCGGCGTTGAAGGTCTTGTCGACGGTCTTGCCGGAGAGCACGTTCTTCAGCGTGGTGCGCACGAAGGCGCCGCCCTTGCCCGGCTTGACGTGCTGGAAGTTGACCACGGACCAGAGC
The DNA here is from genome assembly GCF_020176785.1 of Saccharopolyspora sp. 6V. Classification (NCBI taxonomy): domain Bacteria; kingdom Bacillati; phylum Actinomycetota; class Actinomycetes; order Pseudonocardiales; family Pseudonocardiaceae; genus Saccharopolyspora; species Saccharopolyspora sp. 6V. Next base: position 16,642 of record NZ_JAIUKB010000136.1, read on the forward strand.
TGGCCGTCGATCTTGAGCACGAGTCCGTTCTTGAGGTCGTTCGTGGATGCCACGTGTCCGGTCTCTCCATGTGATGCGGGCTGCGGTTGACAACTGAGGCGGCGTGCGGCGCCGCCGTAACGTCATCGGCCGCACGCGCACCGCGCTCAGACGGCGACGAGCTCCTTGGTCGTCAAGGTGAGGAGTTCCGGCGTGCTCTCGCGCACGGCCAGGGTGTCCTCGATGCGGACCCCGCCACGCTCCGGCACGTACACGCCGGGTTCGACGGTGACCACCATCCCCTCACGAATCGTACCGTCCCCCCGCTGCGACAACGCCGGTGCCTCATGGATTTCGAGGCCGACGCCGTGGCCGAGGCCGTGCGGGAACCGCTCGCCGCACCCCGCGTCCTCGATCACCTTCCGGGCCGCGCCGTCCACTTCGCGCACGTCCGCGCCGGGGCGCACCGCCTCGCACCCGGCCGCCTGCGCGGTCCGGACCAGCTCGTAGATCTCGCGCTGCCAGTCGGCGGGGGAACCCAGCACCACGGTGCGGGTCATGTCCGAGTGGTAGCCGTCCACCAGGGCGCCGAAGTCCATCTTCACGAAGTCCCCCGCGGCCAGCACCGCCGAAGTGGGCCGGTGGTGCGGGATCGCCGAGTGCGCGCCCGCGGCCACGATCGTCTCGAACGACGGACCGGCGGCGCCGTGCTCGCGCATCCGGGCCTCCAGTTCGCGGGCCACCTCCAGCTCGGTACGACCGGGGCGCAGCCCGCCGTGCTCGATGAGGTCGGCCAGCGCGCGGTCGGCCGCCGCGCACGCCATCCGCAGCGCGTCCACCTCCGCGGCGTCCTTGATCAGGCGGAGCTCCTCCACCAGGCCGGGGGCCCGGACGAGTTCGATCCCCGGGGCGGCCGCGGCGATCACGTCGAGCCCGTCCACGGTGACGTGCCCGCTCTCGAAGCCGGTGCGCCGGTAGCGGGCCGGGTGCTGCGCGAGGTGTTCGGCCAGCACGAGTTCGCTGGGCCGCTCGATGAACCGCTCCAGGTCGGGGACCTGCTCGGCGGACTGGGTTCGGTAGCGGCCGTCGGTGCTGAACGCGGTGGCTCGCTCCGCACCGGGCTCGTCGGCGGCGTGCACCACCAGCGCGGCCTGCGAACCGGTGAACCCGGTCAGGTAGCGGATGTTGAGCAGGTCGGTGACCAGCACCGCGTCCAGCTCCGCTCGGCGGAGCAGGTCGCGCAGGGCTTGGCGGCGGCGGGCGTGCGTCTCGGGCATGCGCACCAGCCTAACCAGACATCGCGCGAGGCCACGCCCGCTTGGCCGAAGGCGCCAGGTGCACGGACCGCCTGCCCCGAGCACCCCTGGCGGACGGCCCGTCGAGGCGTCAGCGGAGGTCGCCGGCCCGGGGCAAGGCGTCCCAGGCGCGCTGGTCCAGGTCGGTCACCGGCGAGTCGTTCGCGGCCGCGCTGTCCGCCAGGATCGTCCAGGCGCGGTCGTGGTCGTCGAGCACGACCAGCTCCCCCGCCGGGGACCGCAGCACCGGTGCGCCGGCGCGGACCACGCCCGCCACCGGCACGTCCTCCAGCGCCGGGACCCGCTCGTCGAGGACGCGGCGCACCATCGTCGCGGCCACCGAGCGGCGCTCCACGCGCACCTTCCGCCCGCCGCGCACCACGTCCACCGTGCGCTCCGGCGACGGCACCCCGAACGCCTCCAGCACGTCGCGGGCGCCCGCCGGGGCGGCGCAGCCGGTCACCCCGATCACGTCGAGCCCGAAGGAGCGCAACGCCGTCGGCGCCGGGTCAGGTTCGGTGGCGCGCAGCAGGTCCACCGGCACCGTGCCGCACGGGTCCTCGGTCGAGGTGGGTGCGTGCCCGTCGTCGCCGCGCACCAGCCCCGGTCCTTCCCGCCACGGCCCGGGCACCAGCAGCGGTGCGTACGGGTGGCGGGTGAAGTCGCGGTCCCAGGAGGTGATCGTGGTGCCCTGCTCGGTCTGGTGGGCGATCAGGAACGCCCGCAGCGCGTCGCTCCACATCCAGTCCGCGCTGAACGCGTCCACCACGGACCGCCGCCGCGCCGCGTCGGTGGTGCCCGCCGGGGTGAAACCGGCCTCGCCGAGCGCCTGCACCCGGTCGGTGAACTCCGGGTCCTTGGCGCGCAGCACGAACTGCCCCGCGCCGTTCCACCCGGCGCCGGACGCGGTGGTGTCGGTGAACATCAGGTAGAACCAGCCGTCCAGGAACAGCGCCGAGGGCTGGCCCGCGCCGTAGTCGTTGGCCCGGTGCACCTCCCCCGACGGCCGCACGATCGACCGGCCGCCCGCCTCCCGCCGCCACGCGCGGCCGTCGCCGCTGCTCGCGACGCCGATGGCGTTGCCGTGGGCGTGCTCGGCGGCGGCCCCCGTGTAGTACAGGTAGTACCGGCCTCCGGTGCGCAGCACCGACGGGTCGCAGGTGTGCTTGCCGTCGAACGCGCCCGGTTCGGCGGTGAACACCGGGACCGCGGGGGCGCCGTCCGCGGAGAACTCCTCGTCCAGGGCACCGGATTCGGCGAACAGCACGTCGTCACCGGGCGGGCCGATCCCGGGCAGCTGGCTGCACCACCAGGCCCGGTGGTGCATGCCTTCGCCCTCCGGTTCGGCCAGCACGCTCGGCGCGTAGTTGTACGGGGCCGGATTCCCGCCGGAGGCCACCACACCGTCGCTGGAGCGTTCGTCCGCGGTGCGCAACGCGCCGCTGCTGAGGCTGCGCTCGACGGGCCGGTCGAACCGGGTCGGCGGGTGCTGCGGCACCGCCTCGGGCAGGGCGCACGCCGCGAGCAGTGCGAGCGCCGCGCCGAGCGGGACCAGCGCGCGCACCCGCCCGGACGGGCGGGATCGTTCGACCATGAGCGGAAAGAGCCTTCCCCCGTGCGATCCCCCGCCCCCGCGCGGGAATCCCGGGCGATCCCGGGCCACCCCAGTTTAGGAGATCGTCTCAACCGCCCGGACCCGAACCGGGCGCTCAGGCCTGGGCGGTGCGCTCCTCCGCGATCCAGCGCAGCGCCAGCGCGTAGCCGCGGACGCCCAGCCCGACGAGCACCCCGGTCGCGATGTCCGACAGGTAGCTGTGCCCGCGGAACGACTCGCGCTTGTGCACGTTCGAGATGTGCACCTCCAGCAGCGGACCCGTCAGCTGCGAGCACGCGTCCCGCACCGCGATCGAGTAGTGCGTCCACGCCGCCGCGTTCAGCACCACCGGGGTGCCCGCGTCGGCCGCCTCGTGCAGCCAGCCGAGCAGCTCGCCCTCGTGGTCGGTCTGCCGCACCTCGACGTCCAGGCCCAGCTCCGCACCGGTGCGCTCGCACAGCGCGACCAGGTCCGCATAGGTCGTGGACCCGTAGATCGCCGGCTCCCGCGTCCCCAGCCGGCCCAGGTTCGGGCCGTTGAGCACCAGGACCTTCACAGGAACACCTCCGACCCGGCCTGCTTGCGCTCGCCGCCGGTCAGCGCCGAGTAGGCGGCCGCCACCAGCGACGGGTCCGGGCCCTCCAGCCTGCCCGGCTTCGCGAGTCCGTCGAGCACCACGAACCGCAGCATCCCGGAGCGGGTCTTCTTGTCCAGCTTCATCGAGTCCAGCAGCTGGCCCAGCGCGTCCGGGTCGTAGGACGTGGGCAGGCCCAGCAGGTCCAGCACCCGCTTGTGCCGGTCCGCGGTCTCGTCGTCGAGCCGGCCCGCCAGCCGCGCCAGCTCCGCGGCGAACACGAGGCCCACGCTGACCGCCGCGCCGTGGCGCCACCGGTAGCGCTCCCGGCGCTCGATGGCGTGCGCGAGGGTGTGGCCGTAGTTGAGGATCTCCCGCTGGTGCGATTCGCGGAGGTCCGCGGCGACCACGTCGGCCTTCACCTGGATGCTGCGGCGCACCAGCTCGCCGAGCACCTCGCCCGTCGGGTCAAGCGCGGCGTCCGGGTCCTGCTCGATCAGCTCCAGGATGCGCGGGTCGGCGATGAAACCGGTCTTGACGACCTCACCCATGCCCGCGATGAGCTCGTTGCGCGGCAGGCTCTCCAGCGTCGCCAGGTCCACCAGCACCGCGGTCGGCTCGTGGAACAGGCCGACGAGGTTCTTGCCCGCCTCGGTGTTGATGCCGGTCTTGCCGCCGACCGCGGCGTCCACCATGCCGAGCAGCGTCGTCGGCACGTGCACCACGCGCACGCCGCGCATCCAGGTGGCGGCGATGAACCCGGCCACGTCGGTGACCGCGCCGCCGCCGAAGGACACCACGACGCCGCCGCGGTCCATGCCGATCTTGCCGAGGACCTCCCAGCAGAACCCGGCGACCGCGAGGCTCTTGCCCTCCTCGGCGTCGGGGATCTCGACCCGGTGCGCGTCGATGCCCGCGTCGGCGAGCTCCTCGCGCACGGCCTCGACGGTCGCGGTGATGCTCGGCTGGTGCAGCAGCGCCACCACCGAGGTCCCGCTCAGCAGCTCGACGAGGTCACCGAGCAGGCCCCGCCCCACGACCACGTCGTAGGGCTGCTCGGATCCGACCCTGATGCGCACCGGCTCGGGCATCGTTCTCCACTCATTCAGTCGCGGCTCGGCACACCGCCGGGACGTCGAGCGCCCCGCGGCGTTTCCCCCGCGATTATTCACGCTTCGGCGGCCGGGTTGGTGCCGCCCGGACGGATCTCGGCGAGCTTCCCGGCGACCAGTTCCGCCAGGCGCCACGGTTCCAGGCCGTCGGTGGGCTGCTCCACGTCGGCGGCCTCCCGGTACAGCGGGAGGCGCGCGTCCAGCAGCGCCTTGAACGTGGCGCGCGGGTTCACCCCGGCCAGCAGCGGGCGGGACGTCTGGGCCAGCCCGGTGCGGCGGGCGCCTTCGGCCAGGCCCACGGTCAGGAACACCACCGGGTGCTCGGCGAGCAGCTTCCGGGTGCGTTCGGAGATCACCGCGCCGCCGCCGAGCGAGAGCACGCCGGGGTGCTCGTCGAGCGCGGTGGCCACGGCCTGCTCCTCCAGCGCGCGGAACGCCGGTTCGCCGTCGGTGGTGAAGATGTCCGGGATCGGTTTGCCCGCCAGCCGCACCACGTCGTCGTCGGTGTCGCGGAACGCCACGCCGAGGTGGTCGGCGAGCAGCCTGCCCACCGTCGTCTTGCCCGACCCCGGCGGGCCGACCACGACGGCGCGCGGCGACATCAGCGCACCTGCCGCTTCTCGGCGCGCTCGGCCAGGGCGGCGAGGTAGCCCTCGACGTTGCGGCGGGTCTCCGGCAGCGAGTCGCCGCCGAACTTCTCCAGCACCGCCTCGGCGAGCACCAGCGCCACCATCGTCTCGGCGACCACGGCTGCCCGCGGCACGGCGGTGATGTCGGAGCGCTGGTGCATGGCCTGCGCCGGTTCGCCGGTGTCGGTGTCCACGGTGGCCAGCGCGCGGGGCAGGCTGGAGATCGGCTTCTTCGCGGCGCGCACCACGAGCGGTTCGCCGTTGGTGATGCCGCCTTCGAGCCCGCCCGCGCGGTTGCTGCCGCGGCTGACCCAGCGGGCGCCGTCGGCCGGGTAGATCTCGTCGTGCGCGGCGCTGCCCCGGCGGGTGGCGTTCGCGAACGCCGCACCGATCTCGACGCCCTTGACCGCCTGGATGCTCATCAGCGCTCCGGCGAGGCGCGCGTCGAGCTTGCGGTCCCAGTGCACGTGCGAGCCGATGCCCGCGGGCAGGCCGTAGGCGATGACCTCGACGACGCCGCCGAGGGTGTCGCCATCGGCCTTCGCGGCGTCGACCTCGGCCATCATCCGCTCGGTCGCGTCGTCGCCGAAGGCGCGCACCGGGTTCTCGTCGATGGCGGCCAGGTCGTCCGGCCCGGGCAGCGTTTCGCCCGCGACGCTGACCGAGCCGAGGCTCACCACGTGGCTGACGATCTCGACACCGAGCAGCTGCTGCAGGAACCGGCGCGCCACGGTGCCCGCGGCGACGCGGGCCGCGGTCTCGCGGGCGCTGGCGCGCTCCAGCACCGGCCGCGATTCCTCGAAGCCGTACTTCTGCATGCCGGGCAGGTCGGCGTGGCCGGGCCGCGGGCGGGTCAGCGGCTCGTTGCGGGCGAGCCCGGAGAGCACGTCCTCGTCCACCGGGTCGGCGGACATGACCTGCTCCCACTTGGGCCATTCGGTGTTGCCGATGCGGACGGCGATCGGGCCGCCCTGGGGGCGCCCGGGGCGGACCCCACCGATGATCTCCAGCTCGTCGGATTCGAAGTTCATCCGCGGGCTGCGGCCGAAGCCGAGCTTGCGCCGCTCCAGCTGGGTCGCGATGTCGGCGGTGGTCACCTCCACTCCGGCGACCATGCCTTCCAGCACCGCCACCAGGGCGGGACCGTGCGATTCTCCGGCTGTCATCCAACGCAACACACCGAAATCCTGCCACGCAACGCCGCAGGCCGGGCGGGCCGGGTGCGGATCGGTCAACCGCTCCCGAAGACCGGGCCGACCGCCGTGACCAGCCAGGCGGGCAGCAGCATCGCCGGGCCGTGCGGCACCGCCGACCGCCGGACCGCGCAGGCGTGCAACGCGGTGAGCACCGCGCTCACCAGCACGCATCCGAGGACCGCGGGCACCGACACCGCGCCGACCAGCGCGCCGAGCGGCCCGGAGAGCTTGAGGTCGCCCGGCCCCAGCGCGGGCGGCGAGAGCATCCGCACCAGGCCGTAGCACCCCGCGAACAGGGCGGCGCCGACGAAGGCCGAGACCAGCATCACGGCGTTCCCGGCGGCGCTCGCGGTCCCGGCCACCGCGGCGAACGCCAGCGGCCAGGCGGGCAGCGTCAGCGCGTCCGGGAGCCGGTGCGCGCGCAGGTCGCAGACCGCGAGCAGGACCCCGGCCCATCCGAGCAGCAGCGGCACCGGCGCCCACCACACCGGTAACGCCCCGCCCACCGCCCGGGCGGCGACCGGTGCCCACAGCAGCGCGGTCCCCGCTTCGCAGCACCACCGCGGCACCGGTATCCCGATGCGCGCGGAGCGCAGCAGGGCGCGGCCGCCCCACCCGGCCACCGCGCCGAGCGCCCCGGCCGCGAAGGCGATGCCGGTGAGGTGGGCGAACCCGCTCGTCAGATCCATGCGCCCAGCGTCGCGCCCGGACGCGGAGAGCTCCGTGCCGACATTCCCCGGTGTGTCGGCGTCCCCCACGACCGGACACGAAAGAGGGGCCCCCCCCCCCCCCCGCGGGGCCCGCCCCCCCCCGGGGGGGGGCCGCCGACGGGGCACCGCGGGTCGCCCGCGGCGCGGGCGCCGGCCCCCCGGGGGGGGGGCCGGGGCGCGGG
>NZ_JAIUKB010000137.1:0-3598 GCF_020176785.1 Saccharopolyspora sp. 6V
TTCCCGGGGTGGGGGGGTTAAAAGGGCGCCCCCCCGGTCCGGGGGGGTGCTCACCCCGTGGGGGGGGCCCCCCCCCCCCCCCCCCCCGCCCCCCCCCCCCGCGGGGGGCCCCCTCTCCGACGCGGGGGTCAGCCTTCGACGGTGAACAGCGGATCGCCCGCGGCGACCTCGCCGTCCTCGCGGAGGTCGTGCAGGGCCTCGGCGGTGAGGTCCAGCGCGATCACCGGGCACACCGCGGAGTACCCGGCCGCCTCCACCGCCGACGGGTCCCAGGACACGACGGGCGCGCCCGCTTCGACCGCGTCGCCCTTGGCGACGTGCAGGGTGAACCCCTCGCCCTTGAGCTGGACCGTGTCGATGCCCAGGTGCACCAGCACCGCGGTCCCGCCCGGCGCGGCGACCACGAACGCGTGCGGGTGCAGCGTGGCGACCGTCCCGGCGATCGGCGCGACCGCGTCCGCGGGCCCGGCCGCCGGTTTCACCGCCACCCCGGGGCCGACCATGGCCTGCGAGAACACCGGGTCCGGGACGTCGGCGAGCGCGGCGGCCAGCCCCGTCACGGGGCTCCGCACCTCCACGCTCACAGCAGGTCCTCGATGTCCCCGGCCAGCGTGTCCGCCTCCGGCCCGACGACGACCTGGACGACGGTGCCCTGCCGCAGCACCCCGTGCGCGCCCGCCGCCTTCAGCGCGGCCTCGTCCACGCGCGACTCGTCGCCGACCTCGCAGCGCAGGCGCGTGATGCACGGTTCGATCTCCACCACGTTGTCCCCGCCGCCCAGCGCGGCCAAGATCGCGGCGGCCTTGTTCTGAGCCACCCGAAGCTCCCTTCGTCTCCCGGCGGTCTACGTCCGTCCGGTGCGCGTTCGTCGTCCGGGAAGGGTCCCGCACTCGGTCGATCTTGCGTTACCGAGTGTCGAAGCGGCAACAAAAACAGCCCCGCCTTGACACCCATCCGTGTGAGCCAGCATTCTTCCGCAGCAACTGGTATAGACCGGACAGTACCAATGATCCCGATCACGGTGGAGCCGTTCCCACCGGAACGATCCGGATCGATCCGGCAGACACCGCGGTCCGGCCGAGTAGGCCCTGATCAGGGAGGGCGTCGTGGCCCAGCGCAGCACAGCGGACGCGCTGCTCGACGGACCCACGCCCAAGCACGCCCAGCTGCGGGAGATCCTGCGGGAGCTCGCCGCCGCGCAGCTGCCGCCGGGCGCCGCGCTGCCCTCCGAACGGGACCTCACGCTGCGCTACGGCGTCTCCCGGTTGACGGTGCGCGAGGCCATCGGCCAGCTCGTGTCCGAAGGCCTGCTGGTGCGGGTCCGCGGCAAGGGCACCTTCACCGCCCGCCCCCGGGTCGACGTCCGGCTGGACCTGGCGTCGTTCACCGAGGACATGCGCCGCCGCGGCCTGCACGCGGAGACCGAGGTGCTCGGCCACGCCGAACTGCCGCCGCCCCCGGACACCGCCGAAGCGCTCGGCCTCGAACCGGGCGCGCCCGCCTACTGGCTGACCCGGCTGCGCAAGGCCGACGGGACACCGCTGGCCGTGGAGCGCGGCTGGTTCCACCCGGCCGCGGCACCGGGTCTGCTCGGCCGCGACCTCACCGAATCCATGTACTCGCTGCTGGAGCGGCACTACGGCGTCCGGCTGGAGCACGCGATGCAGACGGTGCTGGCCGAGAGCGCCGACGCGGAGACCGCCCGGCTGCTGCAGGTGCAACCCGGCAGCCCGCTGCTGGTGTTCCGCCGGGTCTCGACCTCCCGCGACACCCCGGTCGAGGACGTGCGCTCCTGGTACCGGGGCGACGCGTACCAAGTGACGATGCCCCTGCGAACCCAGGCCGGAACCACCGGCCGCCCACCCGAGGAGGTAGCCCCATGACCGTCGGCTCAGCGAGCGGCGGCGCGAGCTCGAAGGGCTTCGCGCTGCTGCAACGGCTCGGCCGGAGCCTGATGCTCCCGATCGCCGTGCTGCCCGCGGCCGCGCTGCTGCAGCGGCTCGGTCAGGAGGACCTGCTGGGCAGCGTCTCGGGGTTGCAGACCGTCGCCGGGGTGATCGGCGCGGCCGGCGGCGCCCTGTTCGACAACCTGCCGCTGCTGTTCGCGATCGGCGTGGCGATCGGTTTCGCCCGCAAGGCGGACGGCACGACCGCGCTGTCGGCCGCGGTCGGCTACCTGGTGCTGGCCGGGGTGATGTGGGAGATCACCGGCCAGGAGGCCGGGACCTCGTTCAACAAGGGCCCGTACGGCGTGCTCGGCGGCATCATCGCCGGTCTCGTCGCGGCCTGGTTGTGGCAGCGCTACCACCGGATCAAGCTGCCCGACTACCTCGGCTTCTTCGGCGGGCGCCGGTTCGTGCCGATCGTGACCGCGGTGGCCATGCTGGTGATCGGCACCGTGCTGGGCCTGCTGTTCCCGCTGTTCGACGCAGGCCTGACCGCGTTCAGCGACGTGGTGACCGCCAACGCCGTGCTCGGCGGCGGCATCTACGGCCTGATCAACCGGCTGCTGCTGCCGTTCGGGCTGCACCACATCCCGAACAACGTGGTGTGGTTCCTGTTCGGCGACTACCACGGCCAGAAGGGCGACATCGCCCGGTTCTTCGAGGGCGACCCGACCGCGGGCACCTTCCAGACCGGCTTCTTCCCGATCTTCATGTTCGCGCTGCCCGCCGCCGCGCTGGCGATCTGGCGCAGCGCGCCGCCCGCGCAGCGCAAGGTCGTCGGCGGCGTGATGCTCTCGGTGGGGCTCACCTCGTTCCTCACCGGCATCACCGAGCCGCTGGAGTTCTCGTTCATCTTCGTGGCGTGGCCGCTGCTGCTGATCCACGCGGTGCTCACCGGCACCTCGCACATGCTGGTGAACTACCTGGACATCCACTCCGGGTTCGGGTTCTCGGCGGGTGCGATCGACTACGTGCTGAACTTCGGCATCTCGCAGCGGTCGCTGTGGCTGATCCCGATCGGCCTGCTCTACGCGGTGATCTACTACTTCGTGTTCCGGTTCGTCATCACGAAGTGGAACCTGCGGACTCCGGGCCGGGAGGACGCGGGCGAAGGCTCCGCGCTGCTGGACGAGGGCCAGAGCAGCGGTGACGCGAAGCCGGCGAAGGCGGATCCGGCCGCGAGCGCCGAATCCCAGGAGAACTTCAGCTCCACCACCGCGACGATGTCCACCGACACCCCGGCCGAGGGCGGCGCCGATCCGAAGCCCGCCGACGGCGAGGGCACCGGCAAGTCCTGAGCCGCGCACCGGCTCCAGCACCTCCACCAGGAAAGGGGAACCCCATGCCCGAGCGACGGGTGACCGTGGCCAGCAAGGTCGGCCTGCACGCGCGTCCCGCCGCGCTGGTCGCCAAGGCGGCCGCGGCCCAGACCGTGCAGATCACCATCCGCAAGTCCGACACCGAGCCCGTCCAGGCCGGCAGCATCCTCGGGCTGATGACGCTCGGCGCCGGTCACGGCGACGAGGTCGTCCTCGCCGCCGAGGGCGACGGGGCGGACGCGGCCCTGGACCAGCTCGCGGAGCTCGTCGGATCGGATCTCGACGCGCAGTGACGCCGTGCTGGAGCGGGGGTGGTGCCGGTCTCGGCACCAC
>NZ_JAIUKB010000138.1:0-6407 GCF_020176785.1 Saccharopolyspora sp. 6V
GGGGGGCCGCGCCGCGCCGCGCCCCCGGCCCGGCGGCTCCGGCCGGTCCGGGCGCGCCGCGGCGGGGGGGGGGCGGGGGGGGGGGGGGGGCCCCCCCCCCCCCCCCCCCCCCCCGCTGTCGTTCCGGCGCGCGGCGATCAGACCGCGTTCTGCTCGATCCAGTCCGCGTGCGCGGTCAGGTCGGTCCAGATCCCGGTGCCGGTGCCGCACAGCGGGCTCTCGTCGCCGTCGCGGCTGGTCGCCCCGATCAGCTCCCAGCGCCCCGGCTCACCCGTCAGCTGCGGTCCCCCGGAGTCGCCGTTGCAGCCCTGGGCGCCCTCGGTGGGGCTGTCCGTGCACAGCTCGGTGGCGTCGTCGAACCCGTTGCCGCACCGGTCGCCCGGGACGAGCTCGGTGTCCAGCTCCTGCAGCTGCGTCGGCAGCTCGGGGCACTGCTCCCGGTCGTCGCAGGTGACGCCCCAGCCGATGATCCGGGTCGCGTCGCCGGGCGCGCCGGAGCCGGCCGCCAACGCGATCGGCTGCTGCTCCACGGCCCGGTCCAGCTTCACCAGCGCCACGTCGTTGCCGGGGTTCGCCCCGTCGTAGCCGGGGTGCACGACCAGTTCGGAGACCCCCACCAGGGTTCCGCCGGTGGTGTTGTCCGCGCTGCCGACCCGGGCCTGCACGTCGCCCGGCTGCTGCCCGGCGGCGCAGTGCGCTGCGGTCACCACCCAGTCCGGCCGGATCAGCGAACCGCCGCAGAAGTGGCCGCCGCCGTCGGTGAGCTGCAACGACACCATGAACGGGTACTGCTCGGTGGCGTCGTGCCCGCCGACGATCATCGGCTCCATGTCGGGTTGGGTGGCGGACGCCGCCACCGGGGCCGCCGCGAGCGTGATCGCCCCCAGCACCCCCAGCAGCACTGCTCGTCCGTCCCGGGTCCGGCGGGTGGGTCGGATCATCGCTCGCTCCTCGCTCCGTGCTGATCTGCTGCGAAGCGAGATTAGGGGGATCCGCGCGCCGGGGGATCAGCCGAACGGACAAGGCGATCTCGTCCTTCCAGCCAGGAAACGATCAGAGCGGGAGCGCGAGCTCCCCGCCGGTGGCGGCCAGCAGCGCGTCGCGCATCGCCGCGCGCGGCGCCGTCCTGCCGGTGAACAGCTCGACCTGGCCGAACGCCTGGTGCAGCAGCATGTCCAGCCCGGTCGCCAGCCGCCCGCCCGCCGCGGACACCGCGTCGGCCAGCGGCGTCGGCCACGGGTGGTAGATCACGTCGAGCACGCAGGCCGCCCGCGCCAGCTCGGCCGCGTGCGGATCGGCGGCACCCGCGGGCAGCGTGGAGACCAGGACGTCCACTTCGGACGCCGCCGCGCCCAGGTCCAGCGAGTCCAGCCGTTCGACCGACACCCGCAGCCCCACCTGCTCCGCGGTCAGCACCACGTCCCGCGCCCGCGCGGGCTCGCGCACCGCGACGGTCAGCTCCGCGAGGCCCAGCTCCGCGAACGCGGCGACCGCGGCGGCGGCCGCGCCGCCCGCGCCGAGCAGCACCGCGCGGGGGCCGCCGGTGAACCCGCCCGCGGCGCGCAGCGCACCGGTCACCCCGTCCACGTCGGTGCAGTCCGCGGCCCACTCCCCCGACCCGAGCCGGGTCAGGGTGTTCGCCACGCCGACGGCGGCGGCCCGGTCGGTGACCTCCTTCGCCAGGCCCAGCGCGGCGCGCTTGCCCGGCATGGTCACCGACAGGCCCGCCCACTCCGGTCCGAGGGACCCGACGAGTTCGGCGAGCCCGTCGGCGTCCCGGTCGAACCGCTCGTAGCTCCAGCCGGTCAGCCCCAGCTCGCGGTAGGCCGCGGTGTGCAGCACCGGCGACAAGGAGTGCCCGATCGGCGAACCGACCACGGCCGCCTTGCGCCCGGTCCGATCAGAACGCGCCACGTTGCCGCGCCTCGGTGATGTAGCGGTCGTGCTCGGCCATCGTGGTGGCGAAGCAGGACGTGCCGTCCGGGTAGCACTTCACGAAGTACGACCAGGTCCCTTCGGCCGGTTTCTCCGCCGCGACCACCGCGGCCGTGCTGACGGTGGAGATCGGCGTCGGCGGCAGGCCGTAGTTCTGGTAGGTGTTGTACGGTCCCGGACGCTGGCGGTCCTCCGGCTTGGTCAGCAGCGTCGGCTTGTCCAGCGGGTAGTTGATCGTCGAGTCGAGCTGCAGCTGCATCTGCGGGTCGGTGGTCCGGTTGTAGATCACCCTGGAGACCTTGTCGAAGTCCCGCTCGATGCCTTCGCTCTGCACCAGCGACGCGATCGTCAGCAGCTGGTACGGGGTGCGGCCGGTGCCCTCGGCGGCCTGCGGCAGGCCCGCGGCCTCCAGCAGCGCCGCGGACTTCGTCACCACCTGGCGCAGCACCTCCTCGGCGGGCTCGCCCGGCTTCACGTCGTAGATGCCGGGCATGATCAGCCCTTCGAGCCGCCGTTCCGGCTCGGCCTTCGACGCGCCCTCGATCGCCCAGTCCGGCACGCCCAGCGTCGCCAGGTCGACGGTGCCCGCGGCCTCGTGCATCTGCTCCGGAGTGGTGCACTTGCTCTCGTCGCCGGTGCAGGTGGCCTCGGCGAGCTTGGTGAGGATGCCCGGCGTCTTGCCGCCGTCGGGGCTCTGCTGGTCCTCCAGCCGCTGCCCGCCGCGCACCTCGATGCGGCCGGTCTTCGCCTCCGGCGACAGGATGTGGCTGACCGCGGCCGAACCGGACATCTTCGACCGCATCAGGTAGAAGCCCGGCTGGATGCTGTTGATCTGCTTGTTGTCCTGCGCCGCCTTGGTGAACGCGGTGGTGGAGGCCACCACGTCCGCCTTCGACAGGGCCCGGCCGACGGCGCTGACGGTGTCGCCGGAGGTGACCTCCACGATCACCTCGCCGGTGCCCTCGCCCTCGTAGTCCTCGTAGGACCCGATCTGGAGCATCTGCATGGCGCCGTACACCACGCCACCGCCCACGAGCAGCAGGACCAGGAGTCCGGCCAGGGCGGTCACCGAACCACGTCGTTTCCGGCGGCGCAGTTCGGCCCGCTGCTCGCGGGCCTCCCTGCGGCTTCGCCGCGGCGGCTCGCCCGCGTCATCCGCGAACAGGCCGAGATCGTCGCTCACGAAAGGTCCTCTCAGGTGGTCTGCGACCGGGCGTCAAGCCATGCCTGCAAGATCTCCACTGCGGCGGCCTGGTCGACCACGGCGCGTTGTCGCTTGCCGCGAACCCCCCGTTGGGAGAGCATGCGGCTCGCCGTGACCGTGGTCAACCGTTCGTCGTGAAAGCGCACCGGGATCGGGTCGATCCTGGTGGCCAGTGCTTCCGCGTAGGCGTGGGCGGATTCGGCGGCGGTGCCGTGCCTTCCCGCGAGCGTCTTCGGCAGGCCGATCACGACCTCGACCACCTCGTGCTCGACGACCAGCTGGGCCAATTCCACCAGGTCGCGTTCCGCTTCCACATCTCGCTGGAGCGTGACCAGCGGAGTGGCCAGCATCGGTGCCGGGTCGCTGAGCGCGATCCCGACGCGCACCGCGCCGACGTCCACCCCGATCCGGCGTCCCGCTCCCGGGTCAGGGGCGTCGGCGGCCGGGCCGCCCCCCCGCGATCCTGAGGTCACCCCTGGACCGCCTCGCCCAGGGCGCGGCGCAGCGCCTCGATCGCGGCGGGCACGCCGGCCGGGTTCGAGCCACCGCCCTGCGCCATGTCCGGCTTGCCGCCGCCGCGCCCGCCGACCTCGGCGGCGAACGACGGGACCAGCTTGCCCGCGGCGAGCCCGAGGTCCCGCGCGGCGTCGTTGATGCCGACCACGAAGGACACCTTGCCCTCGCCCGGGTCGGCGGCGAACAGCGCCACCACCGCGGGGCGTCCGGCGAGCCTGCCGCGGACCTCACCGGCCAGCGCGCGCAGCGCACCGCCGTCCACGCCGTCCGGGACCTGCTCGGCGACCAGGCTCACGCCGCGCACGTCGGCGGCGCGCCCGGCGAGGTCACCGGCGGAGGACAGCACCTGCTGCACGCGCAGCTGCTGCAGCTCCTTCTCGGCGCCGCGCAGCCGGGCCACCACTCCCTCGATGCGCTCCGGGAGTTCTTCGGCCGGCACCTTGAACTGCTCGGCGAGCTGGGTGACCAGCAGGTGCTCCTTGCTGATGTGGCGCATCGCGTCCATGCCGACGAGCGCCTCCACCCGGTGCACGCCGGAGCCCACCGAGGAGTCCGCGACGAGCTTGACCACGCCGAGCTGGCCGATGCGGCCCACGTGCGTGCCACCGCACAGCTCCCGCGAGTAGTCGCCCATGTCGACCACCCGCACCTGGTCGCCGTACTTCTCGCCGAACAGCGCGACCGCGCCCAGCTCCATCGCCTTGTCCATCGTCGTGGTGTAGGAGGCGACCTCGACGTCGTTCTGCAGGTAGGAGTTGACCTCCTCCTCCACGCCGCCCAGCACCGCGGCCGACACCGAGGCGGGGGCGGTGAAGTCGAACCGCATCCGGCCCGGCGAGTTCAGCGAACCGGCCTGCGCCGCCCGCTTTCCGTAGGCGCTGCGCACCGCCGCGTGCACCAGGTGCGTCGCCGAGTGCGAGCGCTCGATGGCGCGCCTGCGGTCGCGGTCCACCGCCGTCTCCAGCTCGGTGTCCACGCCCAGCTCGCCGGAGACGACCGTCGCGCGGTGCACGAACAGGCCCGGCACCGAGCGCTGCACGTCGTGCACCCGCACCTCGACGCCCGGGCCGACCAGGGTGCCGGTGTCGGCGATCTGGCCACCGCCCTCCGCGTAGAACGGAGTGCGGTCGAGCACCAGCTCCACCTCGGTGCCCGCGTCCGCCGACTTCGCCGGGACGCCGTCGACGAGCAGTCCCAGCACCCGGCTCCGCGACTCCAGGTCGGTGTAGCCGATGAACTCGGTGGTGCCGTGCTGGTCCAGCAGCGTGCGGTAGGTGGACAGGTCGCCGTGGCCGGTCTTGCGGGCCTTCGCGTCCTCCTTGGCGCGGCGCCGCTGCTCGCCCATCAGCTCGCGGAAGCCCGCCTCGTCCACGGCCAGGCCCTGCTCGGCGGCCATCTCCAAGGTCAGGTCGATCGGGAAGCCGTAGGTGTCGTGTAGCTGGAACGCCTTGGCGCCCGCCAGCTGCGCGCCACCGGCCTTCTTGGTGTCGGCGACCGCCACGTCGAAGATCTTCGAACCGGCGGTGAGCGTGGTCAGGAACGCCTCTTCCTCGTTCCGGATCACCGAGTCGATGCGCTCGAACTCGGTCGTGAGCTCCGGGTAGGACGGCGCCATCGCGTCCCGCACGACCTGGGTGAACTCACCCAGCACCGGCTCCTGCACGCCCAGCAGGCGGGCGGAGCGCACGATGCGGCGCAGCAGCCGGCGCAGCACGTAGCCGCGGGCCTCGTTGCCGGGGGTGACGCCGTCGCCGACGAGCATCACGCCGGAGCGGGCGTGGTCGGCGATCACGCGGAACCGCACGTCGTCCTCGGGGTTCGCGCCGTAGCTGCGGCCGGAGAGTTCCTCGGCCTTCGCGATCACCGGGCGCACCAGGTCGGTCTCGTAGACGTTCTCCACGCCCTGCAGCAGGCACGCGACCCGCTCGACGCCCATGCCGGTGTCGATGTTCTTCGTCGGCAGCTCACCGAGCAGCGGAGCACCCTTCTTCGGGCTCTCCTCACCCCGGATGTCCTGCATGAACACCAGGTTCCAGATCTCGATGTAGCGGTCCTCGTCGACGTTCGGGCCGCCCTCGCGGCCGTAGTCCGGGCCGCGGTCGTAG
The DNA here is from genome assembly GCF_020176785.1 of Saccharopolyspora sp. 6V. Classification (NCBI taxonomy): domain Bacteria; kingdom Bacillati; phylum Actinomycetota; class Actinomycetes; order Pseudonocardiales; family Pseudonocardiaceae; genus Saccharopolyspora; species Saccharopolyspora sp. 6V. The sequence continues at coordinate 5,761 of NZ_JAIUKB010000138.1, forward strand.
TAGATCTCCGAGCAGGGACCGCCGGGGCCGGGCACGCCCATGTCCCAGTAGTTGTCCTCCGCGCCGCGCACCTGGATGCGGGCCGGGTCGATGCCGGTGGTGTTGCGCCACAGCGCCGCCGACTCGGTGTCGTGCTCGTAGACCGTGACCCACAGCCGTTCCGGGTCGATGCCGTAGCCGCCGTCGGCGACCGAGGAGGTCAGCAGCTTCCACGCGTGCTCCATGGCGCCTTCTTTGAAGTAGTCGCCGAAGGAGAAGTTGCCCGCCATCTGGAAGAACGTGTTGTGCCGGGTCGTCTTGCCGACCTCGTCGATGTCGCCGGTGCGCACGCACTTCTGGATGCTCGTCGCACGCGGGTACGGCGCCGGGGCGTCACCGAGGAAGTACGGCTTGAACTGCACCATTCCCGCGTTCACGAACAGCAGGGTCGGGTCGTCCAGGATCAGGGAGGCGCTGGGCACCACGGTGTGGCCGGTGCCGCGGAAGTGCTCGGTGAAGCGGTGGTTGATCTCGTGGGTCTGCACGGTGGTTCCTTCGGAGGGTGCTGCGGGGTCGGGGTTCGGGGTCGCGGCGGGACGCGTGGGCGGGGGGGGGGGGGGGCCCGGGGGGGGGCCGGCCCCCCCGGGGGGGGGGGGGGGGGGGGGGGG
>NZ_JAIUKB010000139.1:0-37257 GCF_020176785.1 Saccharopolyspora sp. 6V
CGCCCCCGCGCGGGGGCGGGGGGGGCGGGGGGGGGGGCCCCCCCCCCCGGGCCGGGCGGGGGGGGGGGCCCCCCCCCGCGTCCGGGCCCAGCCGGTCAACCGTCGAAACCCAGGCGGTGGTCGATCTCCGCGAAGTGGGCGGCCATCGCCTCCCGCGCGGCCGCGGCGTCCCCGGCGCGCAGCGCGTCGACGATCGCGGAGTGCAGCCGCACCGTCTCGGCCTTCTCGGCGGGGCCGGGGGCGCTGAGCGCGTCGTGCGCGGTGCGGTAGGCGTCCCAGAACACGTCGACGAGCTGCCCGATCAGCAAGTTGTCCACCCGCGCGTACAGCAGCCGGTGGAATTCGCGGTCGGCCTCCGGGTCGAGCTCGGTCTCGTCCATCGCGGTGCACAACGCGTCCATCCGGTCCAATGTGGACTCGTCCAGCTCGCCGGCGAGCCGTCCGGCGACGCCGACCTCGATCAGCTCCCGCACCTCGATGAGGTTGCGCAGCCCCACCAGGTCGTCCCCGCCCGCGACGGCGCGGAACGCCAGCGACGGCGACAGCACGTGCAGCGAGGCCTCCCCACGACGGTGCCGTGCCCGTGCCGGACGTCGACGATGCCGAGGGCGCGCAGCGAGCGCACCGCCTCCCGCACGCTGTTGCGCGACACCCCGAGCAGTTCGATCAGTTCGAGCTCGGTCGGCATCAGGTCGCCGGGCCGGAGCCCGCGGTCGTGGATCAGCTCCAGCACGTTCAGAGCTCACCGCTGACCCTGCCGACGCCGGTACCCCGCGCGGACCGGGCCGACGACGAGCGCTCGTGAACCGAGGTGACCCATGCGCCGCGCCACCCCCACCGCAGACCCACCCAGCGCGTCCGCCCCTGGTACCGGCAGCTGGACCGCGCGCAGTGGAAGGCGTTCGCGGCCGCCAGGATCGGCTACCTGCTGGACGGCTTCGACTTCGTGCTGATCACGCTGGTGCTCACCGAGGTCAAGGCGGAATTCGGGCTCACCGCGGTGCAAGCGGCCACGCTCGTGTCGGCCGCGTTCATCTCCCGGTGGATCGGCGGGCTCACCCTCGGCGCGCTGGCCGACCGGTTCGGCCGCAAGTCCGCGATGATCGCCAGCATCGTGCTGTTCTCCGTCGGCACCCTGATCTGCGGGCTCGCCCCCACCTTCGGCGTGCTGTTCGCCGCGCGGCTCGTCGTCGGGCTCGGCATGGCGAGCGAGTACGGCGCCAGCTCCACCTACGTCATCGAGTCCTGGCCGACGTCGATGCGGAACAAGGCCAGCGGATTCCTCATCTCCGGCTACTCCATCGGCACCGTGGTCGCCGCGCAGGCCTACAGCCTGATCGTGCCGAACTTCGGCTGGCGCGCCCTGTTCTGGATCGGGCTGCTGCCGATCCTGCTCGCCGTCTGGCTGCGCCGCAGCCTCCCCGAGTCGCGGGACTGGTCGCGGGCCGCCGCGCGGCAGGACGCGACGCCGTCCGTCATCGGCATCCTGTTCACCGGGCGCCGGGCGGTGCTCAACGCGGTCAGCGGGCTCGCCGCGCTCGGCGCGCTGATCGCGATCTTCACGCAGGCCGCCGGATCAGCGTGGCTGATCGCGGTGCTGGGCGTGGTCGCCGCGGCCGTGTTCGCGTCCTACGTGGTGCAGTTCACCGGGCCGCGCTGGCCGACCGGCATCACGGTGCTGGTCATCGTGTTCACCGCGTTCCTGTACTCGTGGCCGATCCAATCGCTGCTGCCGACGTACCTGAAGACCGACCTCGGCTACAGCACCACCGACCCCGGGAACGTGCTGTTCTTCGCCGGGCTCGGCGCCGCGGTCGGTTGCTGCGTCGCCGGGTTCACCGGGGACCGGCTGGGCACCCGGCGGGCCTACTGGATCAGCCTGCTCGTCTCGCAGGTCGTGATCTTCCCGGTGTTCGCGATCGGCGGCAGCAGCCTGCTCGCGCTGGGCGCGCTGCTGTTCGTGCAGCAGGTGTTCGGGCAGGGCATCGCCGGGTTGCTGCCGAAGTGGATCGGCGGCTACTTCGACGTGCGCCACCGGGCCGCCGCGCTCGGGTTCAGCTGCAACGTCGGTTCGCTGGGCGGCGCCGTCGCCCCGGCGCTCGGGGCCGCGCTCGGCAGCAGCCTGAGCCTGGGCACCGCGCTGGCCGTGCTGTCGTTCGGCCTGACCTTCGTGGTGCTGGTCCTCATCGCCGTCGACGCCCCGTCCCGGATGCAGCGGTGGCTGCGCCCCGACGCGGTGTGGACGACCGACGCGGTCGACGGCAGCGAGATCCGCGCCGCGTCCTGAACCGAGAAACCGAAGGAGAGACATGGAATCCCGCATCCGCGGCGGCGTCGTCCCGCCGGTGTGCACCCCGCTCACCCCCGATCTGGAGGTGGACACCGGTTCGCTAGAACGGCTGCTGGAGCACCTGCTGGCGTCCGGGGTGGACGGCGTCTTCGCGCTCGGCTCCACCGGCGAGATGGCGTACCTGACCGACGCGCAGCGCGAACAGGTGCTGCGCACCACCACCGCCGTCGTCGCCGGGCGCGTCCCGGTGCTGGCCGGGGTCATCGACACCACCACCCCCCGGGTGCGCGAGCACGTGCGCGTCGCGGAACGCGCCGGGTGCGACGCGGTGGTGGCGACCGCGCCGTTCTACACCCGCACCCACCCGGCGGAGATCGCGCACCACTTCCGGCTGCTCGCCGAGAGCACCGAGCTGCCGCTGTTCGCCTACGACATCCCGGTGTCGGTGCACTCGAAGCTGGGCGCGGCGACGCTGCTGGAGCTCGCGGCGGACGGCGTGCTCGCCGGGGTCAAGGACTCCAGCGGGGACGACGCCGCGCTGCGCGGGCTGCTGGTGGAGCGCGCGGACCGCGGCCTGGAGTCGTTCCGGGTGTTCACCGGCTCGGAGCTGACGGTGGACACGAACCTGCGGATGGGTGCGGACGGCGTGGTGCCCGGGCTGGGCAACGTGGACCCGGACGGCTACGTGCGGCTGGCCCGCGCGTGCGCCGCGGGCGAGTGGGACGCGGCGCTGGCCGAGCAGGAGCGACTGGTGCAGCTGTTCGCGCTGACCTCGGTGGGCGATCCGGCGCGGATCGGGGCCAGTTCCTCCGCGCTGGGCGCGTTCAAGGCGGGGCTGCACCTGCGCGGCGTCATCGACCACGCGGTGACCGCACCGCCGCAGCTGCCGCTGACCGCGGACGAGGTGGACGGCGTGCGGCAGCGGCTGGTCGCGGCGGGTCTGCTGTGACGCTCGTGCTGGGCGTCGACATCGGCGGCACCGGGATCGTCGCGGGCCTCGTCACCGCGGACGGGGCGATCCGGGACCGCGCCGCGGTGCCGACCCCGGCGGCGGACGGGCCGGTGGCGGTGCTCGACGCGGTCGCTGCGGCCGCGTCCCGGCTCGGCGGGGAGTTCGCCGCCGCCGGGGTGGGCAGCGCCGGGGTGATCGACCGCGGATCGGGCTCGGTGCGCTCCGCGACGGACTCGATCAGCGGCTGGGCCGGCACCGAACTGCGCGCGGAACTGGCGGCACGGCTGGGAGTTCCGGTCGTGGTGGACAACGACGTGCACGCGCACGCGCTCGGCGAGCTGTGGACGGGCGCGGCCGCGGGCAGGCGGCACGTGCTGTTCGCCGCGGTCGGCACCGGCATCGGCGGTTCGATCGTGGTGGACGGCAGGCCGCACCGCGGCGCGCACGCGGTGGCCGGGCACCTCGGCCACCTGCCGGTGCCCGCCGCGGCGGGGCGGCCGTGCTGGTGCGGCGGCTCCGGGCACGTGGAAGGCGTGGGCAGCGGGCCCGCGCTGCTCGCCGAGTACCGGGCGCGCGGCGGGACTGCGACGACGCTGCCGGAGGTCGTGGTGCGCGCCGGGATCCGGGACGTGCTGGCGGCGGCGGTGCTCGCCGACGGCGCGACCGCGACCGGGCAGGCGCTGGGCGGGCTGGTGAACGCGGTCGACCCGGAGCTGGTGCTCGTCGGCGGCGGTGTCGCCTCCTGCGGCCCGGCCTGGTGGGAGCCGCTGCGCGCGGCGGTGGCGGCCGAGGTGCTGCCCGCGGTGCGCGGGACACCGGTGCTGCCCGCGGAGCTGGGTGCGGACGCGGCGGTGCTGGGCGCCGTCTGGATGGCGTGGGAGGAACTGGCGTGAACGTGCTGGAACGGTTGCGGGGCCGGCTGATCGTGTCCTGCCAGGCCTACCCCGGGGAGCCGCTGCGCGACCTGGATTCGATGCGGCGGATGGCGCTGGCCGCGCTGCACGGCGGTGCGGCGGGCATCCGCGCGCAGGGCCTGGACGACCTGCGGCTGATCCGCGAGTCGGTGGACGTGCCGCTCATCGGGTTGTGGAAGGACGGCGCGGAAGGCGTGTACATCACCCCGACCGCCGACCACGCGGTGGCGGTGGCCGGGACGGGTGCGGACGTGGTCGCCTTCGACGGCACGGACCGGCCGCGACCGGACGGCAGGCCGCCGGCGGAGACGATCGCCGCGATCCACGCCGCCGGGCGGCTCGCGATGGCCGACGTGTCCACTGTGGAAGAAGGAGTGCGGGCGGCGGAGCTGGGCGCGGACGTCGTCGGCAGCACGCTGTCCGGCTACACCGGTGCGGGGCCGAAACCGACCGGCCCGGACCTGGACCTGGTGGCGGAGCTGGCCGCGGTGCTGCCGGTGCCGGTCATCGCCGAGGGCCGCATCCACACCCCGCAGCAGGCGGCCGCGGCGATCGCCCGGGGCGCGCACGCGGTCGTCGTCGGCACCGCCATCACGCACCCCACCACGATCACCGGCTGGTTCGCCGGGGCGCTGCCCTCCCGGTGAGCCGACGGGCCGATCGCCCGCCCCGGCCTCAGGTCGAGCGGAGGGTGCGGGGGCCGCGGACGTACCAGAGCACCGGGCCGACGAACGGCAGCGCCAGCGCCAGCAGGACCCACAGCATTGCTCGGCCGCCGTCGAGCTCCGGCTGCACGAGGATGTCGGCGAGCGCGTGGAGGAAGAGCAGCAAGGCCAGCAGGAGGGCGAGCTGCCACAGCGCGGGTACGCCCAGGTGGTCGAGCAGGTGGTGCACGGTGTCGGCTCCGTTCTCGGTGGTTCGCCGTAGTGGAACCACCGTCGCAGCCGGAGCCGCCCTCCCGCGTCGATCGATCGACCTCGTCGCGCTGTCCGAAGGTCGATCCCCGGGTGGCCGTTCGGCTCGCAGCCGGGTTCTGCCGGGTCGGGCTCGGTGAGCGGGACGCCGGGCCGGGCTCGGCCGGGCCGGCTCGGCGGGCGCTCGGCGGGCGGACCGCGTCGGTCCGGGGTGGCCGCCCGGTCAGCGGGCGTCCGGTGAGCGACCGCCCGGTCAGCGGGCGAAGCGCCGGTGGGCGTCCGGGCGGCCGACGACGAACCACAGCAGGCTGCCCAGGAAGGGCGCGATGAAGGCCAGCACGATCCACACCAGCTTCATGCCGCCGCTCAGCGCCGAGCCGAGGATGCTGATCAGCGCCGCGATGAACAGGAACACGAAGGCCGCCGCCACGAGCAGGCTCCCGCCCACCAGCAGGAAACCCCAGATCTGTTCGGTGCCGTTCGCCGCGGCCATCGACTGCTGTGCGACCAGGGACATCATCGGAAAGCTCCGTTCTCAGTGGACCGTCTCGGTGGCGTCCGCCGCCGACGTGAACCACTTTCGCAGTTCTGGACGTCCTCGCACCTCAGAAGATCGGCCGGAACGGGATTGACCGAAAGTCCTACCTCCGCTGCCGAACGGCCCGCCGGTCAGCACCGGAGCCGGCGCCGCGCGTCCTCGCGGCCGACGGCGAACCACAGCAGGCCGCCCAGGATCGGCGCCACGCACACGACGATCAACCAGACCAGCGTCATCCCGCAGCCGGTCCCGGAGGTCAGAACGCTCGTCACCGCGGTGATGAAGAAGATCGCGTAGCCGATCAGGAACAGCGTCAGGAATGCGGCGACCGGGTCGAAGTGGGACATCGGGAACTCCATTCCTCGCGGGGCCGGTGGCACCTCCACCGACGCATCCCACGGTTCCCGCTCCCCCCGGCCGCTCGCCTCGACGAACCGGCCGGACTCCGCGGACCGATCGGCCGAGCCCGTCCGGTCCGGCACCGACCGGCCGTCCCGGCGGACGACCGCGGTGCGGCGCCCGCCGGCCGGGAGGGTCAGGTCTGGTCGTGCTCCGCGACGGTCCAGGCCCGGGCCTGGTCGCTGAGGGTGATACCGAGGCCGGGTCGCGGGGACAGGTGCATCCGGCCGTCGGCGATCTCCAGGTGCTCGTTGAACAGCGGATCGAGCCATTCGAAGTGCTCCACCCACGGTTCGTGCGGGTAGGCCGCCGCCAGGTGCACGTGGATCTCCATCGCGAAGTGCGGTGCCAGCTGCAGGTTCCGCTGCTCGGCCAGCGCCATCACCTTGAGGAACCGGGTGATGCCGCCGATGCGCGGTGCGTCGGGCTGCACGATGTCGGCGCCGCCCAGCCGGATCAGTTCGGCGTGCTCGGCGACGCTGGTGAGCATCTCGCCGGTGGCGATGGAGGTGTCGAACGCGGCCGCGAGGCCCGCGTGCCCCTCGGCGTCGTAGGCGTCGAGCGGTTCCTCGATCCACACCAGGTCCATCGGCTCCAGGGCGCGGCACATCCGGCGCGCGGCCGGCCGGTCCCACTGCTGGTTCGCGTCGACCATGAGCGCGACCTGGTCGCCGATCTTCTCGCGCACCGCGGACACGCGGGCCAGGTCGGTGCGGCCGTCCGGGTGCCCGACCTTCAGCTTGATTCCGCCGATGCCGCCGGCGACGGATTCGGCGGCGCGCTCCACCACTTCTTCCACCGGCGAGTGCAGGAAACCGCCCGAGGTGTTGTAGCAGCGCACCGAATCGCGGTGCGCGCCGAGCAGCTTCGCCAGCGGCAGCCCGGCCCGCTTCGCCTTCAGGTCCCACAGCGCCACGTCGAACGCGGCGATCGCCTGCACCGACAGGCCGCTGCGTCCCACCGAGGCGCCCGCCCACACCAGCTTGTCCCAGATCTTGCCGATGTCGTGGGGATCCTCGCCGATCAGCACCGGCGCGATCTCGCGGGCGTGCGCGAACTGGCCGGGGCCGCCGGCCCGCTTCGAATAGCCGAATCCGATGCCCTCGCAACCGGATTCGGTGCTGATCTCGGCGAACAGCATGGCGACCTCGGTCATCGGCCGCTGCCTGCCGGTGAGGACCTTCGCGTCGCTGATCGGCGTGGCCAGCGGCAGCGTCACCGAAGAGATCTTGACGCGGCTGATCCGGTCGAGGGTGGCGGACTGGGGCATCGGGCGAACTCCCTTGCACGAGGGGATTTTCCGGTCACTGCCTGGATCTCAGTGGGAACGAGCGGTTCAGGAGTCGAAGTGGATGCGCTTGATCGGACCCATCACGGCGAACCCGACGAGCGCGAGCAGCCCGTGGGCGGCGACGAACCAGAGGGCGGTGGTGAACGAACCGGTGGCCTGCACCGTGTAGCCGATGACGATGGGCGTCACGATGCCCGCCGCGTTGCCGAAGGCGTTCATCGTCGAGGCCACGAAGCTCGACGCCTGCGGCGGCGCGATGTCGGTGGTGATGGCCCAGCCGAGCGAGCCCACGCCCTTGCCGAAGAAGGCCAGCGTCATCAGCGCCACGATCAGCACGCTGCTGTCGGTCAGGTTGCAGAGGGCGATGCTGGTGGCCAGCAGCATGCCGAACACGGACGGCACCTTGCGGGCCGCGGTCAGGGAAAAGCCGCGCCGCAGCATCGCATCGGACAGGAATCCGCCGAGCAGCCCGCCGCCGAAGCCGCACAGCGCGGGCAGCGCCGCGACGAAACCGACTTCCAGCAGGGACAGCCCGCGGCCCTGCACGAGGTACACCGGGAACCAGGTGATGAAGAAGTAGGTCAGCGCGTTCACCGCGTACTGCGAGACGTACACGCCCCACAGGGCGCGGGCGGAGAAGATCTGCCGGAAGGTGGCCGCGTTCAGCGGTGCCCGCTCCTGCACCCGTTGCGCGTCCCCGCTCTTCGGGGCGTCGAGGTCGACGAGCCCGCCACCGGAGCTGATCTTCTCGAACTCGGCCGCGGACACCCGCGGGTGGTCGCGCGGCGAGTCCATCCAGCGCAGCCACAGCGCGGCCAGCGCGAACCCGAGCACGCCGAGCAGCACGAACACCCAGCGCCACCCGTACTGGTGGGTGATCCACCCCATGATCGGGGCGAACAGAGCGGTGGCGAAGTACTGCGCCGAGTTGAAGATCGCGGTGGCGCGGCCGCGCTCCGCGGTGGGGAACCAGGCGGTGGCGACCCGCGCGTTCGCGGGGAACGCGGGCGATTCGAACGCGCCCAGCAGCAGCCGCAGCACGAAGATGGTGGCCACCGCGATGAGCACCGGTGTGGTGACCAGCCCGACGGCGCTGACCGCGAGCGTCACCGCCGTCCACAGCACCAGGCTCCACGCGTAGACGCGGCGCGCGCCGAACCGGTCCAGCAGCATCCCGCCGGGCAGCTGCGCCACCACGTACGCCCAGCTGAACGCGGAGAAGACGTAGCCGAGCTGCACGGTGCTGAAGCCCAGCTCCTCCTGCACGCTGCTGCCGGTGATGGACAGGCTGCTGCGGTCCGCGTAGTTCACCACGGTGATCGTGAAGATCAGGGCGAGCACCAGGTAGCGAGTGGGGATGCGCGTCCCCGCCGTTCTCCCGGCCGCTCCCGATTCATTGCCAGACATCGTCGTCCTTCCGCAGGGGAAAGCGAGCCGGTAGTCCCGGAGCGGCACCACCGGGGTTCCCGATCGCGAAGTGCCAGCAGACTAGGGTCGGCAGATCATGCGCGGCCAACACCGTTTCGGCATCATCCGATGCCGAAAATGAATCGGGATTCCGCGCGGACCAACGAAGACGACCGATCGGAGCAGCACCCGGTACCACCTCGGCGGAATCCGATTCATCCGAAGAATTCCCGTTCTGCCGTTGCGGTGATCAGCCTGGAAACGCTCCGGAGAATCGTGTGAAGACCTCACCGAAGCCGATCAGGCTTCCGCTGGCGATCCGTGGGGGAATGCCGGACTGGGGTCCAACAGAAAATCGAGGAAGCGGATGCACATCGCGAAGAAGGCGGCCACCGCCGCCGCGCTGACCGGCGCCGTCCTGGGAACCGCACTGGTGGGAGGCGGCGCGGCCGCCGCGGCTCCGAACGATTCGGACGGCGTCATCACCGTTCTGGGAACGTGCGGGGACACGTTCTCCCCCTCGGTCGGCGGGGGCGCGGCCGGGTGGACCATCACCTGCGGCAGCGGGAAGGTCCGGGTGCAGGGCTGGGTCAAGGACACGAAGGCGGACGGCAAGGCGGCCGAGGTGTACGGGAGCTGGGGCAACGGCGACAGCTTCGGCACCGTCCGGGCCGGTGGGAACGGCACCGAGAAGGAGTTCAACAAATCGCATTCCGGAACGACGGTGAGCCTGCACCTGCGGGTCATCTGATCCACCCGATCCACCGCCCCCCGATTCCGGTACGACAATTGCGGCGGGAATCGGCTGAATCCTGAATTCGAATCGAACCCGGGAGCACGCGCGGCGCGCGCAAGAATGCGCCGCGCGTGTTCCCACGCACCCGGAGCGATTCGGGCGGAGGACGAACCGGGGGCGGGCCGCCGCCGATCGCCCAGTACTCTGCTCGGCGGAGCGGACGGAGGGATCGCGATCAGCACTCGGTGCCCCACGGGCGAGCACGAGCACCACGACGTCTACGAGGCCCAGTGCCCCTGCCGGTCGGTGTTGGACCTGCTGGCGAACAAGTGGTCCGCGCTGGCGATCGGCGCCCTCGAAGCGGGACCGCACCGGTTCGGCGCCCTGCAGCGGCGCCTGCAAGGGGTCAGCCCGAAGGTGCTCACCCGGACGCTGCGCCGTCTGGAGGCGACCGGGCTCGTGGCGCGGACCGTGTACCCGGAGGTACCGCTGCACGTCGAGTACGAGCTCACCGAGCTCGGCCGCGGCGCCGCCGTCCCGCTCAACGCCCTGCGCGCCTGGGTCGAGGACCACATCGACCAGCTCCCGCGCTGAACGGACGGGCGCTCCGGCGCCGCGCGCTCCGGTGCTCGCGAGCACCGCCCCGGACGCATCCCTGCCGCACGTCCCGCCACCGGCGCACGCTTCCCGCCGCCGCGGCGATCCCGCACACCCCCGAGCTCGTCCGGCCGCGGCTGTTGACTGCGCCACACCCAGCTCCATATTGTTCTTCCGCTCGACTTAGTACAAACCATGATCTTGCGGGAGCGCACATGACGATCAGCGGCGATCGTTGTCCGGGTGGCGGCCGCGCCGCCGAACGCGCACGGCGGCGGACCCCGTGCTGAGGCCGGGCGGGCTCGTCACCCGGTGCGCGACGGCGGTCCTGGGACTGGCGGTGGTCACCGCGGGCGCGACGTCGGCGTGGGACACCGCCCGCTCCGGCGCGGGACTCCGGGACAAGCTCAAGATCGTGGCCCCGGCCGCCCCCGGCGGCGGCTGGGACACCACCGCCCGCGAGCTCCAGCACGCCGCGCAGGCGAACGAGCTCACCGGCACCGCCGAAGTGCTCAACGTCGAAGGCGCGGGCGGCACCATCGGCCTCGCCCGCACCGCGAACCAGCCCGGCGACCCGAACACGCTGCTGCTCACCGGCACGACCATGCTCGGGGCGATCGAGATCAACGGGTCGTCCACCCGCGTCTCCGACACCACGCCCATCGCGCGGATCACCGAGGACTACGACGCGATCGTGGTGCCCGCCGACTCCCCGCTGCGCACCGTGCACGACCTGATGGACCGCTGGCGGGCCGACTCCGGCGGGGTCGTCGGCGGAGGCGGCTCGATCGGCAGCCTGGACCACCTGCTGGCCGGGTCGGCGGCGGCCGAGGCCGGGGTGGGGCCCGCGGGGTTGAACTACATCGCCTACTCCGGCGGTGGTGAGATGGTCGCCGCGCTGCTCGGCGACCACCTCGACGTCGGGTTCGCCAACACCGACGAGATCAGCGACCAGGTCGCCGCGGGCGAACTGCGGGTGCTCGGCGTCTCCGCGCCGCAGCGCACCACCGACCTGCCGGACGCGCCGACGCTGCGCGAAGCCGGCGTGGACATCGTGCTGTCGAACTGGCGCGGGCTCGTCGCCGCACCCGGCATCACCGCCGAGCAGGCCGCGGACGCGCGCGCGTTCGTCCGCGAGCTCACCGCCACCCCGCAGTGGCGGGACGCGCTGCGGCGCAACAACTGGCTGGACGGGTTCCAGGACGGACCCGAGTTCGACCGCACCCTCGCGGCGGAGACCGACCGGATCCGCGACATCACCGAGAAGCTGGGGCTCGCATGACCACCACCGACGCCACCTCCGGACGCGGTTCCGACCGGCTGCTCGCGGGCATCGTGCTCGTCCTCGGCGGCTTCCTCGTCGTCGAAGGGCTGCGGTTGCCGCTGCCGGTCAACGTCGGCCACCTCGGCCCGCAGTGGTTCCCGATCGCCGTCGGCGCGCTGCTGGTCGTGCTCTCCGGCGCGCTGCTGCGCGGGAGCGGCCGCGCCCCCGCCGAACCGCGGGAGCGGACCGATCGGCGGGCGTTCCTGCTCGTGGTCGCGACGCTCGCCGCGCACCTGGTGCTGCTCCCGCTCCTCGGCTGGATCCCGGCGGGCACCGCGCTGTTCTGGGGCGTGGCGCGGGCCCTCGGCAGCGGCAGGGCCCTGTTCGACCTGGGCGTGGCCGTGGTGTTCGCCTGCGCCGTCCAGTTCGCGTTCACCGCCGGGCTCGGCGTCGCGCTGCCGGTCGGACTCCTCGCGGAGGTGCTGTGAATGGACGCCTGGAACCTGCTGCTCGGCGGCTTCGCCGACGCGCTGTCCCCGACGAACCTGCTGCTGTGCCTGGTCGGCGTGGTCCTCGGCACCGCCGTCGGAGTGCTGCCGGGGCTGGGCAGCTCGATGGCCGTGGCGATGCTGATCCCGCTGACCTTCCGGCTGGAACCGACCGGGGCGTTCATCATGCTCGCCGGGGTGTACTTCGGCGGGCAGTTCGGTGGGGCCACCACCGCGATCCTGCTCAACACGCCCGGCCAGTCGTCGTCGATGGCCACCGCGTTCGAGGGCTTTCTGATGGCCCGGGCCGGACGCGCCCCGCAGGCGCTGGCCACCTCGGTGCTCGGGTCGTTCGTCGGCGGGACCATCGCCTGCATCGCCGTGGTGTTCTGCGCGCCGCACCTGGTGGACTTCGCACTGCGGTTCGGGCCCGCCGAGTACTTCGCGCTGGCGCTGTTCGCGTTCGCCGCCACTGCCGCGGTCGTCGCCGACTCTGCGGTGCGCGGGATGACCGCGCTGGGGCTGGGCCTGGCGCTGGGGGTCGTCGGCATCGACGCGCAGACCGGGGTGGCGCGCTACACGCTCGGGTCGGACTCGCTGCTCGACGGGATCAGCGTCGTCGTGGTCACCGTCGGGATGCTCGCCATCGGCGAGGTGCTGCACGTCGCCGCGCGAGGTCCCGGCACCCACCGGTTGCAGGACGTCGCTTCCGGGCGGCCCTGGCTGAGCCGCCGGGACCTGCGGCGCTCGTTCCTGCCGTGGCTGCGCGGCACGGCCGTCGGCCTGCCGTTCGGCGCGATCCCCGCGGGCGGCTCGGAGATCCCCACGTTCCTGTCCCTCGGGCTGGAGCGGCGGCTGGCCCGCCGGCGCGGCGGATCCGAGTTCGGGCGCGGCGCCATCGAAGGCGTCGCCGCTCCCGAGGCCTCGAACAACTCCACCACCGCGGTGTCGCTGGTCCCGCTGCTCGGGCTCGGCCTGCCGACCTCCGCGACCGCGGCGATCATGCTCGGCGCGTTCCAGCAGTACGGGATGCAGCCGGGGCCGCTGCTGTTCGAGAAGGAGGGCGATCTGGTCTGGGCGCTGCTGGCGAGCCTGTTCATCGGCAACGTGCTGCTGCTGGTGCTGAACCTCCCGTTCGCGCCGGTGTGGGCGAAGCTGCTGAGCATCCCGCAGCACTACCTGTACGCGGCGATCGCCGTGTTCGCGACGCTCGGCGCCTACTCGTCGAAGCTGGCGATCTCGGACGTGGTGCTGGTCTACCTGGTCGGGTTGCTCAGCTTCCTGTTGCGGCGCACCGGGGTTCCACTCGCGCCGGTGCTGATCGGCGTGATCCTCGGCCCGCTCGCCGAACGCGAGCTCCGGCGGGCGATGGCGCTGGGGCAGGGCGACGTGCTGGTGCTGGTGCAGGGTCCGATCGCGATCGGCCTGTACGCGGTGCTGGCCGCGGCGCTGGTGGTGGCGCTCGGGATGCGGCGGCGGGCCGCGGCGCGCGGGTGAGGAGGAGCCCGCGCCCGCCGATTAGCATCGCCTCGACGACGACGGCGAGGAGATCATGGCCCCCACCATCGAGACGCAGGTCATCGACCTGATCCGGCGTTCCGGGCTGGAGCGGGACGCGCACGTGCGCGAGCAGTGGGTGGCCGATTCGCTGGACATCTCCCGCTCGCCGGTGCGCAAGGCGCTGTCCTACCTCGCCGAGCTGGGCCTGGTGACCCGGCAGCCGAACCGCGGCTACTTCCTCAACCGCTCGGCCGCGGAACTGGCGCACGTGGACCTGTCGGCGGACGACGCCGCGGAGGACGCGTACTTCCGCATCGGCGACGACCACCTCAGCGGCCGGTTCACCGGCGAGTTCACCACCGCCGAGGTGCGTCGGCGGTACGGGCTCACCGCGCGCGAGGCCGACCGGGTGCTGCTGCGCATGGAGCGGGAGGACCTGATCCGGCGCAGGCCCGGCCGCGGCTGGGCGTTCCAGCACCTGCTGACCACCGCGGAGGCGCACGACCAGAGCTACCGGTTCCGCATGATCGTGGAACCGGCCGCGGTGCTCGAACCCGGCTTCACCGTGGACGCCGAGAAGTTCGCGCTGCACCGCGAGCAGCAGCGGGCCCTGCTGAACGGGGACGCGCTGCTGCTGCCGCGCGGCGAGCTCTTCCGGGTGAACGCCGAGTTCCACGAGATGGTGGTGGGCTGCGCGGCGAACGCCTACCTGCTCGATTCGGTCAGCCGGGTCAACCGGGTCCGCAGGCTCGTCGAGTACCGGCACCAGACGGACCGGCAGCGGCTGGTCCGCCAGGCGCGGGAGCACCTCGAACTGCTGGACCTGCTCGAAGCCGGGGACCGCGAGGCGGCGTCGCGGTTCCTGCGCGACCACCTCGACGAGGTGCGCGCGGTGAAGACGCGGCTGCCCGGCACCCGCTGAATCATTTTGTTTTTACGCGCGACTTCGTACAATCATTGTCATGGTCGGAACCGCTGAACTCACCGTCGGGGAGCGCGCGCACCGGTACGTCCCGCTGCGGGAGATCGCATCCGAGGCGGAGCTGGCCGCGATGCCGCACGCGATCCGCGTGCTGCTGGAGAACGTGGCCCGCCGCGCACCGGCCGCGCTGCCCGCCGTGCTGCGCCGCGCGCGCGACCGCACCGGCGATTGCGCGGTGCCGGTGCACCCGAACCGGATCATGCTGCACGACACCACCTGCCTGCCCGCCCTCGCCGACTTCGCGGGGATGCGCGACGGCCTCGCCGAGCTCGGCGGCGATCCGGAGCTGCTGCAGCCCGCCATCCCGGTGGACCTCACCGTCGACCACTCGGTCATCACCGAGGTCTACGGCACCGCCGACGCGGTGGAGCGCAACCTGCTCATCGACTTCCGGCGCAACCGGGAGCGCTACGAGTTCATCAGGTGGGCCGAGCGCAGCGTGCGGAACTTCCGCGTCGTGCCACCGGGAACCGGCATCATCCACCAGGTCAACATGGAATCCCTCGCGCGCGTGGTGTGGGCGGACGACTCCGGCGAGGTGCCGCTCCTGCACCCCGACCTGCTGGTGGCGACCGACAGCCACACCCCGATGATCAACTCGATCGGGGTGGTCGGCTGGGGCGTCGGCGGGCTGCAGGCGCAGGCCGCGATGCTCGGCGAGCCCGTCGTCCTCCCGTTCCCCTCGGTCGTCGGCGTGCGGCTGCTGGGCAGGCTCCGCAGCGGGGTCACCGCCACCGACCTGGCGCTGACCGCGACCGAGGTGCTGCGCGCGCACGGCGTCATCGACAAGTTCGTCGAGTTCTTCGGCCCCGGCGCCGCCGACCTCGGCTGGGCGGACCGCGCCGCGGTGGCGAACATGGCACCCGAGTACGGCGCGACCTGCGCGTACTTCCCGTTCGACCAGCAGGCGCTGGACTACCTCGAACTCACCGGCCGCGACGCCGACCACCGGGCCGTGGTGGAGGCGTACCTGCGGGCGCAGGGACTGTTCCGCACCGGCGGGGAACCCGACCCGGTCTACGACGAACTGCTCACGCTCGACCTGGACGCGGTGGAACCCAGCGTCGCCGGGCCCCGGCTGCCGCACGCGCGGATCCCGCTGTCCCGGGTGCCCGCGGCCTTCCGCGCCGCCGCCGGGGAGCAGGAACCCGCCGCGGGCGCGTTCGACGAGCCCGTTCCCGCGGGCGGTGTCGCCATCGCGTCCATCACCAGCTGCACCAACACCGCGAACCCGGCGCTGATGGTGCAGGCCGGGCTGCTGGCGCGGCGGGCGGCGGAACGCGGGCTGCGCGCCAAGCCGTGGGTGAAGACCTCGCTGTCACCGGGTTCCCGGGTGGTCAGCGACTACCTCGACGCGGCCGGGCTGCTCGCCGCGCTCGGCGACACCGGGTTCCACGTCGCCGGGTTCGGCTGCATGACCTGCATCGGGAATTCGGGGCCGCTGCACCCGGCGGTGGACGAGCTGGTCGACGAGGGGTTCGCCGCGACCGCGGTGCTGTCCGGGAACCGCAACTTCGCCGGGCGGGTCAACCCGAAGGTCGACCACTCGTTCCTGGCGTCCCCGCCGCTGGTCGTCGCCTACGCGCTGGCCGGTTCGGTGCTGCACGACTTCGAGGCCGAACCGATCGGGCGAGACCGGGACGGGACGCCGGTTCACCTCGCCGACCTGTGGCCGTCGGACGAGGAGGTCCGCCGGGTCGTCGCGGAGTCGGTGCGCCCGGAGATGTTCCGCGCCAACACGGGCCGGCTGCGGGACGGCACCGCGCACTGGCACGAGCTGAGCGCCCCCGCGGGCACCCGGTTCCCGTGGGACCCCGCCTCTACCTACATCCGGCGACCGCCGTACGTGGCGGACCTGTCCCGGGACCCGCGGGGCGAGCTCGGGTTCGACGGCGGCCGCGTGCTGCTGCTGCTCGGCGACGACGTCACCACCGACCACATCTCCCCCGCCGGGGCCATCCCCGCCGACAGCGCGGCCGGGCGGTACCTGCGGGAGCGCGGCACGCCGCCGCGCGACCTGAACCAGTACTCCACCCGGCGCAGCAACCACGAGGTGATGCTGCGCGGCGCCTTCACCAACCGGGCCGTGGTCAACCGGCCCCCCCCGGCCCGGGGGGCGGGGGGGGGCGGGCGCGCGCGCGACGCGGCCGGGCGACCGGCTTCCGCTTACGAGGCCGCGATGTCCTGCCGCGAGGCCGGGATCCCGCTGATCGTCGTCGCGGGCAAGAACTACGGCGCCGGGTCGAGCCGGGACTGGGCGGCGAAGGCGCAGGCGCTGCTGGGCGTGCGCGCGGTGCTCGCCGAGACCTTCGAGCGCATCCACCGCAGCAACCTGATCGGCATGGGCGTGCTGCCGCTGCTGTTCGAGCCCGGGGAGTCCGCCGCCGACCACGGGTTCCGCGCCACCGACGAGCTCGCCCTGACCGCGCCGGAGGCGCTGGTGCCCGGGCTGAACCGGCTCGTGCTGACGATCCACCGGGACGGGGGCGAGCGCTCGCTCACCGTGCTGCTGCGGGTCGATTCGGACAGCGAGATCGCCTACCTCCGGCACGGCGGCACCCTCCCCTACGTGATCCGCGGGGCGCTGCCGCGGGCGTGAACGAGCGGGCGCGCGGTACTCCGGGTCGTGCGGTTCCGGGGCCGCGGCCGCAGCTCGCGGGGAGATCCCTCGCCGGAAGCGGTGGAACATCCGCCGGCCGCCCGGCAAGATCAGCGGGATGGACGAGGACACGACCGCGGCGCGGCGCCCGCGGAAGCGGTGGCGCCGCGCCCTCCGGGGCGTGCTGATCGCGTGCGGCGCGCTGGTGGCGGCCGTGGGGATCGCGTTCGGCATCGGCTACCTGGTGTGGCCCATCCCGGACCCGGTCGAGATCGCGGCGCGCACCGACCAGTCGGTGCTGATCGCGCACTCCGACGGCAGCGAGATGACCCGGATCGTGCCGTCGTCCGGGAACCGGACCATGGTCGACGACCTGCGCGCGGACGTGTCGAAGCCGATGCGGGACGCGACGCTCGCCGCCGAGGACGCGTCCTTCTACCGCAACAGCGGGTTCGACCCGCTCGGCATCGTGCGGGCCACGTGGTCGCAGGTGACCGGCGGCGTGGGTGGTGGTTCCACGCTCACCCAGCAGTACGTCAAGCTCGCCACCGGCGCCGACGAGCACACCTACACCCGCAAGTTCAAGGAGGTCGTGCTCGCGTTCAAGGTGACCAACGAGCTGCCGAAGGACGAGATCCTGCAGGCCTACCTGAACACCGCGTACTACGGGCGCGGCGCGTACGGGGTGCACGCGGCCGCCGAGGCCTACTTCGGGAAGCCGCCCGCCGACCTCGACCCGAGCGAAGCCGCGCTGCTGGCCGGGATGGTCCAGCGCCCGACGGAGAACGACCCGGCGTACAACGCCGAGCAGGGCCGGGCCCGCTGGGAGTACGTCGCCGGGCAGCTGCGGCGGCACGGCATGGTCGACGACGCGCAGGCGGCGAAGATGCGGATGCCCGGAACCCGGGAGCGCTTCGCCTGGCGCGGCGAGGCGCTGTCCGGCACCACCTACGAGATCCGCCAGCAGGTGCTGGAGGAGGCCGAGCGGGCCGGTTTCACCGAGGGCACCTTGCAGCGCGGCGGCTATTCGATCATCACCACCATCGACGCCGCGGCGCAGCGCGCGGCGGAGCAGGCCGTCGCCGAGGTGACCGCCCGCGCACCGGGCTCGCACGCGGCGCTGGTCGCGATCGAACCCGGCACCGGCGCGGTGCGCGCGTACCACAGCGGTGCCACGACGGCGGGCGGCTACGACTGGGCGGCGGCGCCGCAGCACCCCGGCACGGCGTTCGAACCGTTCGCGCAGTTCCTGCAGCTCGCGGGCTCGCAGGCGTCGCAGGAGGCCGGCTGCGAGGGCCCGGAGTGCTCGTCCCCGCGCCCGCAGGCAGCACTGGAGGCGGAGACCGTCCGGCGGAGCGCGGCGCGGCTCGGCTTCGACACCGGTTCGTGGGAGCCGTCCGGCCGGTCCGCGTTCGACGCGTTGACGGCGGGCGAGCAGCCGGTCAGCGCCACCGACGTCGCGCACGCCTACGCGACGATCGCCGCGGACGGGCAGGAGCGGAAGCCGCGGATGCTGAGCCGGATCCTGGACCAGGACGGCCGCGAGGTGCTGGCCGCCGAGTCCGCCCCGCACCCGGCGTTCGCCGAGGACGCCGAAGCCTCGGCGTTGCTGGCGCGCAAGGTCGCCGGTTCCCGGTGGCCGGAGCTGGCGCGGTCCTACGGGACGGAGCCGCTGGTGGTCGAGCGCGGCCGGTACCACTCGATGACGGCGTGGACGAGCGGGTTCACCCCGCGGCTGGCGACGTCGGTGGTGCTCAGCGCCACCGACGAGCAGAACCGGTCGCGGCCGCTGGTCGACGCGGACGGCCTCCCGCTGGACGGGACGGCCGCCACCGACGACGTCTGGCGCCTGTTCGAGGTGGGGCGCGGAGGCGCCGGGGCGCTGCCCCCGCAGCCCGAGCAGGGAGCCGAACCGGGGGCCAGGCCGGGCGGCCGAGCCGAGGAGCCGGACCGGGAGGTCAGGCCGGGCGCCTAGGCCGGGACGACGGGGACGACCCAGCCGTCGTCCGCGGCGGTCCACTCGACCTCGCGGGTCCAGCCCGCGGCGCCGAGCTCGGCGTCGGCCCGTTCGATCCGCGCATCGCCCGCGGGCAGTTCCAGCTCGGTGACCGGCGAGCCGCGGTCGTCGCGGACGACGACCACGGGCGGCCCGCCGGAGTTCGCGGTGATGAAGTGCGCGTTGTTCGCCATGTGCGCCTCCTGGTCCGGTGCGGGCCCCGCGGCGGGGCCTCCCCACCGGGAGTACCCGGTCGGCGGGATCACCACGCTCGGACCGGTCCCCTGGTGTGAAGATCGGCCCGGCCGGGGACCCCGGACGTGGGCACCGCCCGACCGAACGTCCTGCAGCCGAAGTGGAAAGCAGCTCATGAAGGTCCTGATCGTCCTCACCTCGCACGACCGCCTCGGCGACACCGGGAACAAGACCGGTTTCTGGCTGGAGGAGCTCGCCGCGCCCTACTACCGCCTGAAGGAGGCCGGTGCCGAGCTCGTGCTCGCCTCCCCGCAGGGCGGCGAGCCGCCGCTCGACCCGAACAGCGGCGCGCCCGACGCGCAGACCGACGCCACCCGCCGCTTCGAAGCCGACCCCGAGGCGACCGCCGCGCTCCGCTCCACGGTGCGGCTGGACTCGGTGTCGGCCGACGACTTCGACGCCGTCTTCTACCCCGGCGGGCACGGACCGCTCTGGGACCTCGCCGAAGACCAGGACTCGATCCGGCTGATCCAGGACGTGCTGCGCGCCGGGAAGCCGGTCGCGCTCGTCTGCCACGCCCCCGGGGTGCTGCGGCACGTCGCGGATCCCGCCGGTTCCCCGCTGGTCCGCGGCAAGCGCGTCACCGGGTTCACGAACTCCGAGGAGGCCGCGGTGCAGCTGACCGAGGTCGTGCCGTTCCTGGTGGAGGACGAGCTGAAGTCCCTCGGCAGCGACTACTCGCAGGGCCCGGACTGGTCGTCCTACGTGCTGCGGGACGGCCTGCTCATCACCGGCCAGAACCCGGCCTCCTCGGCCGCGGCGGCCGACGACCTGGTGGCGCTGCTCGGCGAGCGGAGCGCCTGACCCGGTCGGGGCCGGCCCGGCCGGCCGGGCGATCCGGCGCCGGGCCCGGGAAGCACGAGCGGGCCGGTGCACGACGCCGGGGCGGCCTCCGATCAGCGCGCGGTGGACGGCGGGCCACCCACCACCGCGCGCAGCGCCGACTCCAGGCGGTCCACGCCTTCGTGCAGGTCGGCCTCCTCGATGGTCAGCGGGGGCGCGATGCGGAAGATCCCGCCCATGCCGGGCAGCTGCACGATGTTCACGTGCAGCCCGCGCTCCAGGCAGGCGGCGGTGACGGCGCGGCCCAGGTCGTCGGCCGGGGTCTTGCTCGCCTTGTCGGTCACCAGCTCGATGCCCTGCAGCAGGCCGCGGCCGCGCACGTCCCCGACCACCTCGTACCGGTCGTGCAGGTCCAGCAGCCGGGACCGCAGCTCCTTGCCGAGCCGCGCGGCCCGCGGCACCAGGTCGTCGCGCTCCAGCACGTCGAGCACGGCCAGCGCCACCGACGCGGCCAGCGGATCGGACACGTGCGTGGTGAAGAACAGGAATCCGCGCTCGTGGCAGGACTGCTCGATCTCCGGGGAGGTCAGCACCGCCGCCACCGGGATCCCCGCGCCGAGCGTCTTCGACAGGGTCAGCAGGTCCGGCACCACGCCGTCGCGCTCGAACGCGTACATGGTGCCGGTGCGGCCGAGCCCGGTCTGCGCCTCGTCGAGGACCAGCAGCATGCCGCGGCGGTCGCAGTGCTCCCGCAGCTTCGCCAGGTAGCCAGCGGGGAGTTCGATGATGCCGCCGGAGGACAGGATCGGTTCCACCACGCACGCGGCGAAGTTCCCGGTGGACTGCTGGTCGACGAGCCGGAAGCCGTAGTCCAGTTCGGACTCCCAGTCGTAGGAGCCGTCGGCGTGCCGGAACGGCGAGCGGTAGGCGTCCGGGGTCGGCAGCGTCAGGTTCCCCGGCACCGGCGGCCCGTACCCGCGGCGGCCCGCGGAGAACGTGGCGGCCGCGGCACCGGAGGTCATCCCGTGCCAGGAGCGGTCGAAGGCGACGACCTCCCAGCCGCCGGTGTGCAGCTTCGCCATCTTGATGGCGGCCTCGTTGGATTCGGCGCCGGTGCTCAGCAGCAGCATCCGGCTCAGCGGGTCCGGCAGCGTCGCGGCGAGCCGCCTGCCGAGCTCCACCACCGGCCGGCTCAGCATCCCCGAGTACAGGTGGCCGAGGTTCGCCACCGCCTCCCCCGCCGCGCGCACCACGTCCGGGTGCGCGTGCCCGAGCAGCGCGCTCATCTGCCCGGACGTGAAGTCCAGGATGGCGTTCCCGTCCGAGTCGTGGACGTGCGAACCGGCGGCCCGCTCGATGATCCGCGGCGTGAACGGCCCGCCGTACCTGACGAGGTGGTCGGCGGCGCACCGCCAGAAGTCCTGGTCGTCCACTGTCCGCTCCCGGCTCGGCGCCACGTGTGCGACGCCGAGCCTAACGATCAGCGGCGGGACGGCAAGGGTGCTAGCCGCGCGGCTGGAGCGGTTTGCGGCCGACGCCCGCCCAGATCCCGGACTGCTCGGGGTGCTCGAACCCGAGGTCCTTGGTGTGGTTGGGGCTGCGGTCCTCCGGGTGCCACTCGGACGTCCAGGCCATGCCCGGTTCCATCAGCTCGAAGTCGCCGAGCAGGCCTTCGATGTCCTTGCGCGGCCGCCAGATCACCGGGCTGGAGGAGCGGTCGTACATGGCCTTGATACCGGCGAGCTTGTCCTCCATCTCCGGCAGCACCCCGTCGTCGGTGATGTGCGAGATCGCGAGGTAGGAGCCGGGCGGCACGAGTTCGCGGTAGCGGGCGACGACCTGCTCGGAGATGTCGGTGCCGTCGGTGCCGAACTGCTGGACGTGCAGGACCGCGATGAGCAGCACCGCGATCGGCTTCTCCAGGTCCAGCACCCCGGTCTCCAGCGCGCGCTGCCACAGCTTGTCCGGGTTGCGCAGGTCCGCGTTGACGGCGGCGTGCCGCTTCGGGTCACCGTGCTTGTCCAGCAGCACCTTGGAGTGCGCGACCGCCACCGGCTCGTTGTCGATGTAGACCACGCGCGAGTCCGGTTCGATCTCCTCGGCGACCGAGTGCGTGTTCCCCATGGTGGGCACGCCGGACCCGATGTCGATGAACTGGTGCACGCCGTGCGCGACCAGCCGCCGCACGGCCCGGTGCAGGAACAGGCGGTTGCTGACGGCGATCGGGCGCAGCAACGGGTACTTGTCGATGACGCTGCGGCCGAAGGCCCGGTCGATCGCCCAGTTCGCGTCGCCGCCGAGGTACCAGTCGTACACCCGGGCCACGCTGGGCTTGGTCAAGTCCGCGGTTTGCGGTGGGTACGGATCCTTGCCCGAGACGCTCATACGTGTGATCTTCCTGCCGCCGCCGAGAAGTCGTCCGCACACTGTAGTACTCCGCGTGCACGCTGTGATCCACGCACGGTCACCGGACCGCTCTGGCTCGGAACACGGCTCGTGGGGCGCTCCTCGACCCGTGCCGCGCCACCTCGCGGCGGACGCGGCGAACCGGGCGTTCCGGTCATCCGCCGTCGTCCCGGGGCCGCTCGGCGACCTCGGGGCCCACCCGCCGCAGCACGTCTAGCTGGGCCGCGTTGTAGAGCTCCGCGACGGCTTTGCCGACGGTCCGCCGGGCGAACGCCGGGCCGCCGGGCGCGTCCTCGTGCGCCTCGGTCAGGTCCGGGTTCAGCGCCCGCAGCGCCCGCACGTAGGGCCTCATGCGCTCGGCGAGATCGGCGCGGGTCGCCTCGTCGGCGTCCGCGGGCAGCGCGTCGAACTCGTCGGCCGCCGGGTCCTGCGGCAGGTTCTCCAGCATCTTCGCGTAGGTCCGCATGCCTTCGGGGCCGAGGACGCGGGTCACCACCACGACCAGGTTCCGGTCCGCATCGGACAGGTCCCGCACGCCGGGTGCCAGGTCCGGCGGCAGTTCGGCGGGGGTCGCGCGGTTGAGGACGACGCCGAGTTCGACGCGGGCGCGCTGCAACCGTTCGATGGTGGCGGCGAGGTCGGCGTCCAGCGCGCGCAGCGCCTCCGCCGGGTGCTCGTCGTCGGCGCCCATCTCGGCGACCTGGGCGAGGGAGAAGCCGAGCTCGGTGAGCCGCTTGATCCGCAGCACCCGCAGCAGGTGCGCCACCCCGTACTTCTTGTAGCCGTTCGATCCCCGCTCGGGCTCGTCGAGCAGGCCGACGTCGTGGTAGTGCCGCACCGCGCGCAGGGTCGTGCCCGCGAGCTCCGCGATCTCCCGGGTGCTCCAGCCCACCGCGCTCATCCCTCTCCACCGGCCCCTCTCCACCGGCCGCGCCCGGGACCGCTCGCCGCGGTGGGCCGGTGCTCGGGCGCGTCCGGTGCCCCGGGCCGGTGCCGCGGAGCATATCGAGTGGATCTCGGGGTCGCCGCCGCACGGGCCGCCGCGCCCCGCGGCCCCCCCCCCCCCCCCCCGCCCCCGCCCCCGCGGGGGGCCGCCCCCGCGCGCGGGGGGGGGGGGGGGGGGGGGGGGGGGGGGGGGGGGGGGGGGGGGGGGCGCCCCGGGGGCCCCCCCCCCCCCCCCCCCGCTCGGCGGGACGGGCCGGGATCAGCAGCCCTTGATCATCTTCTGGATGGAGCCGGACAACCCGTGGTTGAACTCCTTGCTGCTCTTCTTCCCGGCCGGCATCGACAGGCACTCCAGCCAGGTGTTCTCCGCGTCGGCCAGCTGCACGCTGACCTTGGCGGTCGTGGAGCAGTGGTTGTTGTAGTAGACGCGGGTGTTGAGGCTGCCGGTCGACCAGGACAGGTTCGCCTTGCCGCCCGTGCAGCTCACCGAGTAGTGGTGGTCGGCCTTGGCGGTCGCGTCGGGTGCCGCGGAGGCGGGCGCGACGAGCAGCGCCAGGCAGGCGGCGGTGCCCGCGGTCGCTCCGGCGATGCGGCGGAAAGCCTTCGTGTTCATCTGAGTTCCTCCCAGTGCGCGGCCGGCCGCGCGGCCCGGCCGTCGGTTCCCGTTGCTCGGCGCCCACCCCCGGAGCGCCGTACGCCGATCACGCTAAGCACCACTCGCGACCCGCTTCCAGCCAACTTTGACCAAAGCCGTCCCGCTTCGGCCACGGCTTTGTCCACCCGTGCCAGGACAATGAGCACAAACCTCTGACCTGCGAGGACGACGCGAATCCACCGGGTTCCGGGTCGGCCCGGCGACCGCCCCGGGCGGCGCCCGTCCGCCGACGATCGATCGCGCGGCGAGCCGAGGGCGCGGGGTGGAAGAGCCACCTCGACGCGGAGCCCGCCGCCGGGGGCCTCGATCACCGCCCGCGGGGCCCCTCGTGCTCCGCGGGCGGCCGGGTGCGGGCGCAGGCAGGCCCGCGGCCCCACCCGCGCTCCACCGGACCCGCTCGCCCGGCCGCCCGCGTCGGCTCACTCGGCGTCGGTGCCCTGCACCGGACGCGCGGCGCCCAGTCCTGGCCCGGCCGCGCGGGCGCGGCCCGTCGACCTGGCCGCGGTGGCCGGAGACGCGCTGGAGCAGGTGCGGGCGGCGGCGCCCGGCTGTCCGTCGAGGTCGCCGACGGCTCGATGACGATCACCGCCACGAACACCGGCGATGACCTCACGGCCGCGCACACCGGCGAGCTGTTCGAGGCCTTCCGCAGGCGCCGGGGCCGCACCGGCACCCGCGGGCTCGGCCTCACCCCGGTCCGCGCGATCGCGCGCTCCCACGGCGGGACGGCGGGTGCCGCGCCGAACCCGGGCGGCGGGCTCACCGTCACCGTCCGGCTCCCCGAGGCGGCCGGTCCGGGGCGGGGCTGATCGGGCGCGACCGCCGGCCCGGCGCGGAGCCGGGCGAGGGCGTCGAGCTCGCGGGACCGGTGCGAGTCGGCCGACCGGCCGCCCCCGCGAACCGGCGCGGAAGGCGGCACCCCTGCGCGTCGTCGAGGAACGCGGCTGGCGGCCCGCCCGGACCTCGGCGTGTTCGCGTTCGACAGCGCCGACGGGCGCAGCGGCGGATGCGGCGGTTCCTCGAACTCGGGGCCGGCGGCCGGAGTTCGAGCGGAACCAGCTCGCGGAGGCGTGGACCCGGCTCGCCGGACGACGTCGGGGCCGGACCCGAGTCCGATGTGGACGTTCGGGTCCGGCGCGCCGGGCCGGCCTTACCTGCCGTCGCCGCAGAGGGCGTTCTCGACGATCTCCGACACCGGGTCGGTGGTGGGCGCGGGCACGCCCGGCTCCGGCACCAGCGAGTCGGTGTTGATGCTGACGACCACGCTGCGCTCGCCGTCCGGGCTGACGCCATTGCGGGTCTTGTAGCCGGGGATGTCCCCGCCGTGCGACCAGTAGCCGCCGCAGTCGTTGGGCGCCCACATCAGGCCCAGCCCGTAGCGCATGCCCGGCCAGTTCGCCTCCATCTCGGTGGCGGGCACCGTCCGCTGCATCTCGGCGAGTTCCGCGGGGCGCAGCACTTCGCCGTCGATCAGGGCGCGCAGGAAGCGGTTGCCGTCCGCGGTGCTGCTGATGATGTCGCCCGCGGCCCCGGCCCAGGTGGGGTTGATCTCGGTGACGTCCAGCGGTGCGCCGAAGGTCGGGTTCGGGGAGTTCATGTCGTCCGGGAACCGCTGGTAGCCGGTGGCGTGCGGCCCGGGGATGTGCTTCGAGGCGCGCGGCGTGTACGTGTCGTGCAGCCCGAGCGGTTCGATGATCCGGTCCTGGACCTCGGTCTGCCACTCGTTCCCGGTGACCCGCTGGATGATCATGCCGGCGAGGACGAAGTTGGTGTTCGAGTAGCTCCAGGACGTGCCGGGCTCGAACTTCGGCGGCTGCTGCATGGCCAGCGAGACCAGGTGCTCGGCGGCGAAGGTGTCGTCGCGGTGCTGCTGGAAGCCCTCCTCGTCGAACATCCACGGCAGTTGCAGCACGAACTCGGGCAGGCCGCTGGTGTGCTGCAGCAGCTGCCGGACGGTGATCCGGCTGCCGTCGTTGCCGTTGCCGGACACGACGCCGGGCAACCACTTCTCCACCGGGTCCTCCAGCGAGATCCGGCCTTCGCCGACCAGCTGCAGCAGCGTCGCGGACACGTAGGTCTTGGTGAAGCTGCCGATCCGGAAGTTCGCGTCCCACGGCACGGGGGTCCGCGCCTCGGTGTCGCCGAAGCCGCTGCGGACCTTCGTCGACCCGTCCGGGGTCTGGAGTTCGGCGAGCACGCCGGGAGCGCCGTGGGACAGCAGCACGTCCGCGTCGTGCTGCATGGTGTCGCGCACCGGGGTGGCTCCGGCGGTTCCGGCGAACACGGCCGTCTGGACGGCGGTGACGATCATCAGGGTTGCGAGGGTTCGCTTCATGGCGGTGAACACTAGGTTCGCCGCGGATCCCGGTCGTCGCCCTGGAACGGCATCTTCGGTTACCCCCGTGGGGGTTACTCCCGGATACCCCTGCGGAGCGGCGATTCCGGCCGCCGCACTCACTACGGTGATCTTGTGCCGTGGAAACTGCGAACGATCTGGGCCGATGTGCTGCTGGCGGTCGCGCTGACCGCGTTGACCGTCATCGCGCAGGTCGGCGACCAAGGGGTGAACTGGATCGCCGCCGTGCTGCTGCCGCTCACCGTGGCGCCGGTCGCGCTGCGCCAGCTGGCCCCGGTGCTGACGTCGGCGACGATCGTGCTCGCCACCATCGGGTACCACGCGCTGGGGAACGGCAGCCTGACCAACGCCGGCGTGGGCGTGGTGATCTCGATGTTCACCGTCGCCACGCTGCGCTCGACGCCCGCCGCCGCGGTGATGTGGCTGGTCGGCACCGGCACCGTCATGTTCACCGGGTTCGCCTCGCCGATGCAGCTGACCTGGGCGGAGCTGGCGCAGGCCGCGCCGACGATGTTCATCGTGTGGATGGTCGGCGAGGGCACCAAGCGCTGGGCGCAGCGGTCCGAGCGGCTGGCCGAGGAGGCGGTGCACGCGGTGGCGAACGAGCGGGTGCGCATCGCGCGGGAGCTGCACGACGTCGTCGCCCACCACATGTCGGTGATCTCGTTGCAGGCCGGGCTGGCGAAGTACGTCATCGAGTCGGACCCGCCCACCGCGGCGCGCGCGCTCGCCACCGTCGGCGACACCAGCCGGGAGGCGCTGCACGAACTCCGCAGGCTGCTGGACGTGCTGCGCGTCGACGACGGTCCCGCCGGGCCCGACCCGGAGGCGGAGTACCGCCCGCAGCCGGGACTGGCGGCGCTGGACGGCCTGGTGGAGCGCACCCGGGCCGCGGGCCTGCCGGTGGACCTGGTGGTCACCGGGGAACCGCGCGAACTCCCGGCCGGGCCGGACCTGTGCGCGTACCGCATCGCGCAGGAGTCGTTGACGAACGTGCTCAAGCACGCCGGGCCCGCCGAGGCCACGATCCACCTCGACCACGGGGAGCTGACGTTCACCATGGAGATCACCGACGACGGCACCGCACCGGTGCCGCCGGAGTTCTCGCCGCACTCGCACGGCATCCGCGGCATGCGGGAACGCGCCGAGCTGTACGGCGGCGCCCTCACCGCGGGTCCGCGCGCCGGCGGCGGGTTCGCCGTGGTGCTGCGGCTTCCGACGGGCGAGGCGGCATGACCGTCCGAGTGCTGGTCGTCGACGACCAGACCCTGATCCGGGCCGGGCTCGTCGGGTTGCTGACCGCCGCGCCGGGGCTGGAGGTCGCGGGCGAGGCCGCGGACGGCGCGGACGCCGTGCGGCTGGCCGCCGAGCTGCGGCCGGACGTGGTGCTGATGGACATCAAGATGCCGTCCCTGGACGGGATCAGCGCCACCAGCCGCATCCTCGCGGCCGACCCGGAGGTCCGGGTGATCGTGCTGACGACGTTCGACCTGCCCGAGTACGTGTACACGGCGCTCGGCGACGGTGCCGCCGGTTTCCTGCTCAAGGACACCCCGGCGGACCGGATCGTCGCCGCGGTGCAGGCGGTGGCCGCGGGCGATCTGCTCATCTCGCCGCAGATCACGCACCGGCTGGTGGAGACCTACGCCCAGCACCACCGGACGCACGCGCTCGCGGACGACCGGCTGGACCGGTTGACGGCGCGGGAGACGGAGGTGCTGCGGCTGGTCGGCAACGGCCTCACCAACGCGCAGATCGCGCAGCGCCTGGTGCTCAGCGAGGCGACGGTGAAGACGCACGTCAAGCGGATGATGGCCAGCTGGACCTGACCAGCCGGGCGCAGGCCGTCGTGGTCGCCTACGAGTCGGGCCTGATCGTCCCGGCCGCCCGGCCCGGCAACCGGGGCTGAGCCCGGATTCCGGTCAGCGCGCCCACCGCCGGACGGTTCAGCGTGAGTAGCGGCCGGACTTGATGGCGGTGAGGAAGTCGTTCCAGCGGGCGTGGCCGGTGGTGAAGTGCCCGGCGGCGCGGTCCTTGGTGTCCCGCACGCCGATCACGGTCGGGGTGATCGCCACCTCGACGCAGTTGCCGCCCGAGTTCGACCGGGACGACTTGCGCCACTTCACGTCATGAAGATCCACTGTCACGCCTTTCGCTGCTGGCACTGGTGGGCTTCCCGCGCAGCGGTCACCCGATCCAGTGTCGCAGCGACGGGCAACGAATGGGAGCGCAGTTCGTCGAACACGTATCGCAGTGCGCTGACATCCTCCGCCCGGTCGATGATGTGGCCGCCCAACGGAGTGTCCAGGAAGCCGATCGCCTCGTCCTCGGGATGTTCGAAGGACAGCACGATGAACGACCCGCTCGGAGATGCGTGCGCTCCTGCTTCGAAGGGGAGCACCTGGACGATGACGTTCGGCAACTCACCGAACTCCGCGACCTGCTGAAGTTGCTCCGCCATCACGTCGTGGCCGCCCACCACGCGGTGCAGGGCGGCTTCGCCGATCACGGCCCTGAGCTGGATCGGCGCTTCGTCCACGAGGCGCTTCTGCCGTTCGACGCGGGCCTTGACCCGACGGGCGATGTCCTGCGGGTTCGTGGTGTACCGACCGGCGCGGTGAATCTCGTACGCGTAGCGCTCCGTCTGCAACAGCCCCGGGATCAGATCCAGCTCGAAATTGGCCGCCTCCGTCGCGAACGACTCGAAGTCGACGAACGGCGCGAACCACTCGGGCACGCGGTAGGACTCCCACCAACCGCGTTCCTCGGTGTGCAGCCGGGTTTCCTCCAGCTGCGAGCGCACCTCGGCGGATGCCCCGTACAGCTCCACCAGCAGGTCCAGCTCGGCTTTCTTGACCTTGGACCGACCCGCTTCCACGTGCCGGATCTTCGACTCGGAGCAGCCGAGCGCGCGGCTGGCGTCCGTGACGTCGCAGCCGGACTGCTTCCGCAGTTTGACGAGCCAAGAACCGAGTTGCCTGCGGCGAGCTGTCGACATGGGTCAAGCCTAACGATCATGCGCACACCAGGTGGATCACTCGAATGGGGATCTTGCTCAGTGATTCTGTCAGGAATATGTTCTGACAGTATCAGCTACTGAATCAATTTCGAGCGTGCTCGGTTCCTGCAACGGAGGTGATCCGATGGCTGTTCCGATCTGGGCCGCGTCGTGCGGGCCGGTGGATTCGCGGTGGCACGGGGTGCGGCGGTCCGATGGTGGTGCGTTGCCTGCGTGGTGCGGGGTGTTCGTGTACGGGCCGGTGCACCTGCGGCGGGGTGCGTGTCCGGACGGCGTGTTCGATCGGGACGCCTGCCGGGAGTGCGTGGCGGTGGGTGATGGGTGAGCGGCATTTCTGGCGTCCTGGGGGGATTCCGTGCGGCACGCGTTCCGGGGTCGTCGGTGGTGCGGTGAGTCGAGTGCGGTGTCGGTGTGCGGTGCCGGGGTGGAGCTGACGTCCGATCCGTCCGAACAGGACTGGGTGGTGGCGCCGACCTGCACCGGTTGCAACGAGCTGCTGCGCGCCGAGCTCCCGAGGCCTGCGCCGGGTCTGTTCGGCTGACGACTCCCGGGTCGGACGGGACCCCTCTCCCCGTCCCGTTCCCGTCCCGGGCAGGCCTCCCGCCGGTCGCGGCGCCGGAAACCCCGACCCGGCCCGCGCCAGGGAGGCGGAGCGGGGGCGCACCACCCCGGTGCGCCCCCGCTCACCACCAGAGGTGAACGGCCCATCAGCCCGACCGGAGTGGGCGAACGGGCCGTTCCCCCGGCCATACCCGAAAGTCGTAGGCGGGTCGGCTCGAAAGGCGATCACCGCGGTGCCGCGGATCCCTAACTTGGCTCGGGCCGGGCGGGACGACGCGCCCGGTTCCTGGAAACCGAGCCGCGAAGAAGTGATCCGATGCGAGACAGCGCCCCGCACCCCGGCGCCGACCCGTGGTCCGCCACCCGGCGGCTCACCCGACCGGACGCGCAGGACACGGTGCCCATCGCCGTCCGGGTGCCCGCCGCGGTCCCGGCGCGGGCGCCCGGCGGCTCCTCCGGGCAGCGGGTGACGACGCTCGACGCGCTCCGCGGCTTCGCGCTGTTCGGCATCCTGCTGGTGAACATCCCGCACGTGCTGGGCATGCCGAGCGAGGTCGGCGGCGCCGAAGCGCCGGTGCGGCGCGCGCTGGACCTGTTCGTGCAGTACCGGTTCAACGTGATCTTCGCGCTGCTGTTCGGGATCGGCTTCGGCATCTTCCTGCAGCGCGCCACCCGCAAGCACCCCCGGCCGCGGCTGCTGCTGGCGCGCCGGCTGGCCGTGCTGTTCCCGCTCGGCGGCCTGCACCAGCTGCTGCACCCCGGCGAGTACCTGCTGTTCTACGGCGTGCTCGGGGTCGCGCTGCTGCTGCCGCTGAGCTTCGCGCCGCGGTGGGCAGCCCTGCTGGTGGCGCTGGTGCTCCCGATCAGCCCGGTGCCCGGCGCGCTGGTGCTCGGCTACGCCCTCGCCCGCTACGAGATCCCGCAGACGCTGCACGCGCGGCGGAACCAGCTGGCGGTGGTGTTCGCCGTGTCGGCCGGGCTGTCGGTGCCCGCACTGCTCACCCAGCTCTACGGCCCGCGCGACCTCGGGTTCGCGCTGACCACCGTGGTCGCCGGGCTGTGCCTGGCCACCGCGTACAGCAGCGGGCTGGCCCTGCTGCTCCGGACCCGGGCCGGGCGGCCGATCTCGGCGGTGCTGGAACCGCTGGGGCGGATGGCGCTGACCAACTACGTGAGCGCGACGCTGCTGATGGTGAGCGCCGGACGGCTGATCGGGCTGGCGGACTCCAGCTCCTGGTGGACGATGCTCGGGTTCGCCGTCGCGGTCATCGCGGTGCAGGCGGTGTGGAGCAGGCTGTGGCTCGCGCACTTCCGCTACGGGCCGTTGGAGTGGGCGTGGCGCTGCCTGACCTGGTGGAACCTGCAACCTATTCGTCGTTCGCGGCCGTCCACTCCTGCTGCTTAGGGCTGGGGTGGCGGAACCTCAGCGCCCTCCTCGCTGCGGGATCTTTTTCACAGGTGGCTCCGCCACATGCGAAAAAGCTGTCCTCGCGAGGAGGACGCTGAGAACCCGCGGGTGGTCCGGTTGATCAGGTGGTCGGCGGCTCAGCGGCTTCGCCGCTGACAGGAAGACGACGCGGGCCGGGGTGCGGGGGCGAGCCCGCGCTCGACGTGCGGAGTGGTCGGAGCAGGTCCTGTTCAGGTCGTGGGTCCGGTGGGGTTGAGGCGGGTGCGGATGGCTTCTACCAGCAGGGTCAGCACGTCGTCGAAGGACGGGAGCCAGATGTCGAGCGTCTGCGGCGTGCCCACGGCCGCGGCGTAGTCCTCCGCGGGCGCGTTCGACAAGCCGCGCGCGACGACGGCGGTCGTGGCCGCGCCGAGGACCTGCTGGGAGATGGCGGTGGCGGCGATCATCCGGTCCTTCTCCGCGCCACCGGATTCGGTGAGCGCGGCGATGATCCGCCCGGCCAGCGCCATCGCGTTCGGCCCGATCAGCGGCCGCGTCCCCGCGAACCCGGCGGCCCACGGGTGCGCGGCGAACGCGTCGTAGTACTGCTTCGCGACGCGCAGCACGACCTCGTCCCAGGGCACGTCGTCGCCGGGGAGGTCCCCCGCGGGCCCGGCCAGCACGTGGTCCAGCGCCAGGTCGATGAGGTCTTCGCGGCGCTGCACGTACCAGTAGAGGCTCGTCGCGTGCACGTCCAGCTCCGCCGCGACCTTGCGCATGGTCAGCGCGCTCGCCCCGTCCCGGTCGAGCAGCGCGACGCTCGCGATGACGATGCGGTCCCGGCTCAGCGGTGATTCGGTGCGGCGCTTGCGCGGCGGGCGGTAGAAGACGCTGTCCACGTGCTGTTCAGGGGGTGTGTCGGACATAGATCCAGCATAGTTGAGACATACGTTGTATGAGAGTACTCCTACAGTGTATGGTTCTCCACATGATCACCGATGCGCCCACGCAGCAGCTCACCGACGACACCGCCGACCTGGCCCGCACCAGGACCCTCCCGGCCCGCGGCCTCGCCGCCTTCTTCCTCCTCGCATTCGGCATCTCCTGGGGCATCTGGTACGCGAGCAAGCTGTTCCCCGGCATGAACCCGATGCCCTTCGTGATCGTGGGCAGCTTCGGCCCGGCCACCGCCTCCGTGATCGTCACCGCGGCGACGCAGGGCAAGGCGGGCGTCGGCGCGATGTTCCGGCGGTACTCCCCGCGGGGGCGCGGCGGCGTCCTGCCCTACCTGCTCGCGCTGGTTCCCGGCCTGTTCATCATGGTGTCGGGGATGTTCCACCTGCTGCTGAGCGGCGGGGAGATCGACGACGCCGCGCTGCAGGCCGCACTGCTCAGCGCGCCCACCACGTTCCTGTTCATCGCGCTGGTCGGCGGCGGCAACGAAGAACTCGGCTGGCGCGGCTACGCCCTCCCCCGGCTCCAGTCCGTGGTGTCGCCGTTCGCCTCCAACGTGATGCTCGGCATCATCTGGGCCGTGTGGCACGCCCCGCTGTGGGAGATCCAGGGCACCTCGCAGGCCGGCATGTCCATCCCGATCTACGTGATGCTCGTGGTCACCCTCTGCGTCGCCATGGGCAACGTCTGGAACTTCTCGCGAGGCAGCCTGCTCGCGGTGGTGATCGCCCACGCCGGCATCAACACCGCCTCCGGGCTCAAGGTCGCCGCCTTCGGTTCGGAGGGCGAGGTCGACGCGCTGATCTCGATGACCCTGCTGTGCCTGATCATGCTGGCCGTCACCAAGGGGCGCCTGGCCATGCCCCGCCGCAAGCAGACCGAGCTGCCGGAATCCTGATCGGCACGCTCCCCGCGCGGGACGAACCACGAACCCGACCACCGCCCAGCCAGCCGCAGGCGCCGCCGAACTCGGCGGTACCTGCGGCTAGCCCATTCGGGTACCACCGCTCTCAAGTCGATCCCATACCGCCATTCGGACGCATGTGCCCATGATCACAGCGAACCGCGCACCCACGGCCGCGGCGCTGGTCCGATCAGCCGAACACCTCCACCGGGCGACGGGGCCGGCGCAGTGGCACACCGCCGGGCGCCGATGCGCCGCCGCGAGCACCCCGATCGGGGCGGCGGCATTCGCGGAAACAGCACGTGAACGGTGCCGGCAATTGACAGCAGGACACCGCGCACCACCCGCGGGGCGCGACCTCGACGGCGCAACCGGTTCGACCGTTCGCAGTGCACCGAAGATGGTTTCGGCCGCCAGAACGGACGAACCCGCGTTCGTACGAACGGAATAATGCGCGAGCCGTGGCAACGATCCCGGAACGCCCTCGATTCGTGCACCTACAATGAGACTACCGGGTTCCGCAAGTCCCGGAGAGCACGCGCAGGATCCTCCTGAACTGGCTATTCCCGCCCCGGAGCCACAATTCCGCCGCACCCCTCCGCGCTGGTCGACCACCGGATCGGATGCGCCTCCGGTTAGGTAGCGTTGCCGCCGCCTCCATCGAATCGCAGCGTCCGGGGAATTGACCGGCGAGGCCGCGACCCATCTGCGCGGCTCCATTCGTCGTGCCCGATTCCTTTCGTCTCGCCCTTTCGGAAGTGGAGCGCGCCATCACTCGATCCACATGATTGGTGCAACAGCGTTGAGCGGGCGTTACGAGACCACGGAACTGCCGGACCAGCTCCAGAAGTTCTTCAAGATCACCCTGGGAATGGAGTGGCCGGAAGGCAACGAAGGCGGGCTCCAGGAACTGCACGACGCGCTGAGCAAGTACGCCGAACGGGCCGAGCTGAGCCGGCAGCGGCTCCTCTCCGCCAGCAACGACGTCTCGGCCGCACTGGGCGGCGAGACCGCCGATTCCACCGTCGACTACCTCGGGAACACGCTGCCCGAATACCTGGAGCAGCAGGTCGCCGTCGCCTCCGACCTGGCGAGCAAGGCCAAGGACGCGGCCGCCGACATCCAGAAGAACAAGATCCTCTTCGTGGCGATGACCGCGATGACGCTGGCCACCGTCATCTCCCTGATCGCCTCGCTGTTCGGCGCCTTCATGGTGCCCGCCGTGCTCGCCGCCGCGCGGGTGGGCATCACCGCGCTGCTGCGCGAACTCATCAAGCAGATCGCGCAGAACATCGTCAAGCAGCTCGCGCGCGTCCCGCAGGCCATCAAGGCCGGTGGCTGGCAGGCCGGGGCGAAGGCCGCGGGCTCCCAGGCCTGGCAGCTCGGCAAATACCCCGCGGCGGGTGCCGCGATCGGCGCCGGCGTGATGGGCGGTCTGGACGCGAGCATCCAGGGCATCCAGAAGGCGGCCGGTTACCGCGACAACATCAACACCGAGTCCATCAAGGGCATGATGATCGGCGGCGCGATCGGCGGCGCCGCCTCCGGTGCCGCCGCCGGAGCGGTGCGCGGCATCGCGAAGAGCGTCGACGACGTCATCGCGGGCATGAACAAGAACATCGCCCAGGCCAACAAGCTCCGCGGCCCGAGCGACCAGCTGCCCGAGAAGACCCTCACCCGCGGGCAGATGGCGTTCGGGCGCTTCGCGGACGGCGCGGCGCAGATCGTCTCCGTCGCGGGCAGCAACCCGCTCGTCTACGTGGCCACCGGGGACAAGGGCGGTGTCGCCTCCGACGGCATGTTCGGGGCGTTCGCCCGCGGCGGCCTCGGCGGCGGCAAGAACACCGGCGGCGGCACCACCTCCCCAGGCACCGTCGACGGGCCCGGCACGCTGCAGATCCCCGGTCCCGAGGCGCTGGAGATCCCCGGTCCCGAGGCGCTGGAGATCCCCGGTCCGGCGGACACCGGACCGTCCGCTCAGGACGGCAAGGGCGGCGCGGAGCGGACCGGCGACGACGGGACGGGCACCGGGGACCGGAAGACCGGCGGCGTCGAGACGGCCGCGAACGGCCCGTCGTCGGGTGCGGACGTGAAGTCCGGCTCGGGCGTCGAGTCCGGCTCGGGCGAGAAGACCGGCGCGACCGCGGACTCCGGTGCGGGGGCCAAGACGGGCGCGGACCCGTACTCCGGTGCGGATGCGAAGACCGGTGCGGACGCGCGCTCCGACACGGGCGCGAAGACCGGTGCGGACGCGGATTCCGGCGCGAAGTCGGGTGCGGCGGCGCACGCCGGTGCGAACCCGGGCGCGGCGGCGAACTCCGCGGTGAACTCCGGTGCGACCACGAATTCCAGCGCCGGTGGGAACTCCGGCATCGGCGGGAACTCCGGCACGACGACGTCCGACGGCCCGGTGTCCGGCGGGTCCTCCGGACGCGGCTCGGACGCGAGCTCCGACGCGGGCACGTCCACCGGCGACCGCAAGGGCGGCGCGGCGGGCATCGGCGGCGCGGAACGCTCCGCGACGACGGACGTCGCCCCGCCGTCCTACGCGACGGTCCTGGCGGAGCCGCCGTCCTACGAAACGGTCCTGCACCAGGACGCGGCGGGCGCGGAGACCGGCGGCGGCTCGGCGATCGTCCAGGACGGCTCGTCCCGCACCGTCAGCACCGGCGGCACGGAGCTCGGCGCGCTCTTCGCGCAGCCCGGCGACTTCGGGACCGAGTCCCGGGGGCTCGGCGGCGACGCGACCACCGGCGGCTCTCGTTCCGGCGAGGCCCCGGTCGGCACCGAGCAGGGCGGGGCGGCGCGCTCCACCGAGGCGAGCGGTCCGGCGGTCGGCACCACCACGCAGGTCCAGCCCGCCGCCAACGGGAGCCACTCGACGGGCGCCGACTCCGGGGCCGGGCGCTCCGACGGCGCCGCCCGCGGCGGTGCCGCCACCAGCGGGGCGCGCGGCGCAGCGGACGGTGCACCCACCGCCACCGCGCAGCAGTCGACCACCCGGGCGTCCGGCGGCACGCCGCGCACCGAATCCACCGGGCTCGGCGACGCCCCGGCCCGCGGCGAGCAAGCCGCGAACTCCGGCGGCGAGAACTCACCGAGCTTCGCGCAGACCGCGGAACCCGCCCGGAACACCGTGGACGACGGCCGCAGCACCGGCGCGGACCTCGACCCGGCCGCGGCCCGGCCGGACACCACCTCGCGGGAGGCGCAGGCCGTCGCGCAGGACGCTCTCCCGGCGCGCCCGGACGAGCAGGTATCCCGCACCACCGATCCGCAGCAGGACGGCAGGTCCGAGCCGAACCGCGCGGAGTCGGCCCTGCAGCGACCGTCCGATTCCCGCGCCGAATCCGCGGCGCGCCCCGAGGAGCAGGCACGCCCCGAGCCCGAATCGCGCACCGAGGCGCAGTCCCGTCCCGAGGACCAGGCACGCCCCGAGCTCGAATCGCGCGGGACCTCCCGGCCCGATGCCGAAGCGCAGTCCCGTCCGGAGTCCGAGACCCGCGCCGCGCCGGAGAACCGGGCGGCCCCCGAGGACCGAGCCGTCCCCGAAACTCGCGCGACTCCCGAAACCCGTGCCACACCGGACGACCAGGCGACTCCGGAAAGCCGCACCACACCGGAGAACCAGGCCACGCCGGAAACCCGCGCCACACCGGAAAACCCGGCCACTCCCGAGAACCAGGCGCCCGAGCACCGCGCCGCCCCGGATTCCGGCCCGGCCCGCGACGGCGACAGCACACCGGCCTCCCCGTTCGTGGCCCATCCCGCAGCTCCGGCGGCACGGCAGGCCGCGCCCGCGGCGTCCAGGCCCGACGCACCGGCCGCCCAGCCGGACGCGACCCGCCCGGACACCGGCGCTCGCCCCGACACCACCCGACCCGACAGCGCCACCCGACCCGACAGCGCCACCAGGTCCGACAGCACCGCCAGGCCGGACACCGCCTCCCGCGCGGACGCCCCCGGCCGCCACGGCCGTCCGGATCCGAACGCCCGACCCGACACCGCCGCCAGGCTCGACAACACCGCGCGTCCGGACACCACATCGAGCAGGCCGAACACCGGAAACCGGAGCACGCAGGGCGAACCGGCACCCCAGCCGGACGCCCGCACCGCCCCTGCCCGCACCAGCGACGCCCCTGCCCGCACCAGCGACGGCCCGGCC